>NZ_JAVRQA010000215.1:0-6195 GCF_032161845.1 Mycobacterium sp. | reverse complement strand
TGGTCGTGCCGTCGGGACGCGTTGCGGTGAAGACGACGTCCTGCGGGGTGTCGCCGGGGTTGGTCGGCGTCCAGGTGAAGTTGTAGCCGTCCGGGTTCCCCGTGGAGAGCATGTAGAACCGGCCGGTCTGCGTCACGGTGCCGCTGGCTGTTGTCGCGGTGATCGTGACACCCGGATCCTGCGGGGCCACCTGGAAACTCCATCCGCCATCGGAATAGCGGTCTTCCCGCGGGGGGTTTTGGAACGACATGTCGTCGGTGCGCGGAGCGGGTCCGATCGAGGGTTCGCTGTCGTTGGCGGCGGCAGGCGTCGGCGCGGAGTCCTCGGCTGGCGCCGCTGTCGCCAAGGCAGCGGGTTCAGCCGTGGCGGCAATTCCTGCCTCGGCGCCAGGTGTGGCCGGTTCGGCCACGGTGGCCGTGGTGGTGGGTTCGGCGACTTTGGCGGCGGTGGTGGGTTCGGCGACTTTAGCGGGGGTGGCCCCTTCGGGAGCTGCCGGCTCTTCGCCCACGCCAACGTGTTTCGCCACCGAGCTGGTTGGCTCGGATCCGACTTTGCTGGTCGGTCCATCGTTGTCGGTTTGGCCGGTAGTGCTGGAGGCCGTGGGGTTTCGGTCATACGAGGCGTCCCCCGCGGCTGTCGAAGCGCCTGTGGCCGTACCGGCCGGAGACGAATCACTTTGGGCCGGTTCTTCGCCCCCGCCGACTCCTGAGCTCGTTGACGCCGAGGGTGCGGAGTCCGTTGAATCGGTGTCGTCGGCAGAAGCGATGTTGGCTCCGGATGCCAGCGCCATTCCAACGGTCAGGGTAAGTGCGCCCACCCAAGTCGCCGGTCGCGTCGAGGTCATGGAAAAGCCTTCCAGTTTGCTATCGACTTGCCAGAACCCTGCGCGCAGCTCCTTGAGTGCGAGGTTAGACCATAATTGACGGAATAGTTAAAAAATTGCCGAAACCGCAGACTCTTCGCTGAGCAAGCTGTTATACATCCAAGTGACGCGGCTCGCCGTCGTGTCTGACAGCTCTCGAGGAGACCCCAGTGTCGATCAAACGAGCCCTTGCGACGGGGGGCCTGTGCAGCGTGTTGGCGTTCGGCACTATCGCGACCGCCTGGGCCGACCCCGACGGGAGTGGCGGTGGAGGGCCTGGTGTTCCGGCTCAGGAAACCGCTCTCAATGGTGGCTTCATCTACTTTCTCAATGACAACCGGCGGTCGGTCTGGGTGGTCAATTCGAGCTGCGATGCGGCCGGGACCTGCACGGGTCGGGTGACGAGCGCCAGGAATTGGAGCGCGCCCATTGCCCGCACGCCCGGCGGCAAATGGTCGATCGAACGCGACAGCCCGACGGACGGATGGGTCTGTCCCGACGGCACGATTGCGCCGGCGCACTACTCGTACCAACTCGACCCCGCGAACCTGACCGGCACGCTCACCTACACGAAGAAGGCGGGCGCCTGCGGCAATCCGGACACGCCAACGGACACGGATGCGATCAACCTAGCTCTGATCTAGCGACGTATTGCGCGCTGCTGCAGGCAATCTGAGCGGTGGCCGCGCGCGGTCGATGAGCGCGCGAGGCGACTTCCGCAGTCGCACTTGATCGTCTACTTCAAGCCGTGTTCAGTTCTGCTCGGGCCCGGTCGATTTGGTCGTAGGCGTAGGACACCACTTCGGACGTGGTCATTGTCTCGCCCACACCGACCAACGATTCGTACGTTGACGCGCCGAGCACCACGCGCAGGTGATGAATCGCCGTGCCGACCTCGGGTAGGGCGGCCGCCGTGAAGGGGTTGACGGCGAATCCGGCGATGGTGGCTGCCGATTCGTGGTGGCCGAGCCGGTCGAACAACGCGGCCAACACCGCCAAGGGGCTGCGGACCGTGGTGGTGTTTCCGGAGTCGTGGAGGCTGCGGATCGCTAGAGCGATGTGCTCGAGCGCAGCCAGCGAGTCACCGGAGCCAACCTCCACGCTTGCCAGGCAAATCGCCAGCTGCGCCTCATTGGAGCGGTTGGAGGTGTCCTTGGCGACCGCCAACCCCCGACGCAGCGCATCGAGCGAGCGGACTGGATCGGCGCCGCGGAACGCCAGCCCGAAGACCAGCATTGCGAACGTGATCGCAAACGGATTGCGGCTGGCTTCCGCCGCCTCGATCAGTCCATCCGCAATGCTCATCGCCTCAGTGTCGGAACCCGAGACCACCAACGCGAAGACGAGGCAGGACCGGGTGAGCGCGTGGGTGTCATCGGAGCCCACGAGCTGTGCGCGACACCACTCCACCGACCGGTCGGGCCTGCCGGAGTTCATGTAGGAGGTGCCCATTAGGCCCTCCGCGCCGAACGGCACCGCATCGCCGACTCTGCCGACCAGTAGCTGGCCCAGGTCGCTGTAGTGAACCGCGGCCTCGATCCGCCCCGGCAACCAACACTGCGATGCCATCACGTGCAACACCGCGAGCCCGGGATGGCTCACCGCTCGTGCGGCCTCGATGAGCTCTTCAGCCCATGCCACGGGTTCATAGTTGTCGATGCCGTAGCCGAGGAACCATGTGTTGGTGGCGATGGACGCCGCAACGTCGAGGTCGCCGCGATTGGCCGCCCACCGAAACGCCGTCCGAAGGTTGGGTAGTTCGAGAGCGAACCATTCATAGGCCTCGCGCTGTCGAGGGCTGTCCCACAGGGCGACGACGTTGGTTTCGAGCGTGGCAAAGTGGCGGGCGTGCGCGGCCCGGGCGGCTGTTTCGCCGCCGCGCTCGGTCAGTTTCTCTCCGGCGAACTCGCGGATCGTCTCCAGCATGGAGTACCGCGTCCGGCCGGCTGACCGGTCGGCGACGATGAGCGACTTGCGCACCAAGGCATCCAGTAGGTCCAAGACGGTGTACTCGTCAAAGGTATCCGATTCATCGGGGTGACTGGATTGTGTGATGGCGCAAGCACCTTCGAGGTCAAATCCGCCAGCGAACGTGGAGATACGTTCTAGCAGAACCGTTTCCAATTCTGACAGTTGATCGTAGGACCACTGCAGGGCGTGGCGCAGCGTTTGGTGGCGTTCCGGCCCTCGCCGCGGTCCGACGAGCAGCCGAAATCGCTGATCGAGACGATCACGCACTTCCGCTGACGTCATGGAGGCCATCCGGGAGGCTGCCAGTTCGATGGCAAGCGGAATCCCGTCCAGGCGGCGGCAGATCTCCACGACCGCGGCAGCCTCACCGGCCTGGACCATTGACATGCTCGGCGCTACGGCACGCGCTCGTTCGACGAACAGTCGTACCGCTGCCGAGTCGGTACCCGCGCCGATGTCGAGGGGAGCCACCGGCCACAGTTGTTCGCCAGCGATCACGAGCCCTTCACGGCTGGTGGCCAAGACCTTCGCGCTCGTTGATTGGGCGAGGATCACCCCGATCGCGTCAGCCGCGGCGTCGAGGACGTGTTCGCAATTGTCGAACACCAACAGCCGGACCCGGCCCTCGAGAGCAGCGGCCACGCTATCGATCAGGCTCTTGCCGGGCTGCTGGGTGATGCCCATCGCAGCTGCCACCGCGTCGGGCAGCGCGCTCGGATCGGTGACGGCTGCCAGCTCGAAAACCCAGACCCCGTCCGGAAATTCGTTGGTCAGGTGTTCGGCCACCTCGAGTGACAATCGGGTCTTGCCAACCCCGCCCATTCCGGTCAGTGTCACCAGTCGGTGTTCTCGCAACACCGCGACGATCTCCGCAACCTCGGAGTCGCGCCCGATGAAGCTGGTGACTGCCGGCTTCAAGTTCCCCGGCGTCATGTCCACGGTCTTCAGCGGCGGAAACTTGGTGCGGAGGCCGTCGGCGCGGACCTGAGATATCTCGACGGGGGCTGGCACGTCACGCAACCGCCTTGGCCCGAGATCGACGAGATCGTTACCGGGCAGCAGGTTTGCCGTCGAATCCGCCAGCAATATCTGACCGCCATGGCCAGCGCCCATCACCCGCGCGGCACGGTTGAGCACCGCACCGAAGTAGTCACCTCCGCTCAGCTCGGCTTCTCCGGTCGCCATCCCCATCCGCACCGGTAGCTCCAGTGCCCGCTGGGCGGCCACCGCCGCGTCCACCGCCGACTGTGGCGAAGCGAATGCGGCACACATGCCGTCGCCGGTGTGCTTGAACAGGAAGCCGCCGTGCGTGTGGATCGCCTCGCGCAACACGGCGTCGTGCGCCGCCAGTGCCGTCCGCATTGCAACAGCGTCCGCCTCCCACCGACGGGTCGACCCCTCGATATCGGTGAAGAGGAACGTCAGGACCCCCGAAGGCGCCTCCGGTGCGGACACCCACGCAGAATCTCACGTGGGATGGTTCCTCCCACGTACATCGGCGGATTCGGCAGCGCTTCGCATCACCATGTCGGTCAATCTGCGTGCACGGCTGCTGATAGCGGCAAGGATGAGTGACGTCGCGATCTGGGGGTGGGCATGGAGAACGAAGAGCTGCGTGCGGCGCTGCGTGCGATGTGGGCGTCGGCAGCACCGTCGTGGGGTGAGCACGCCGACTACGTCGACACTCGAGGGGCGGCGGTCGCCGATGCGATGCTCGCCGCCGCCGGTCTTCGGGCCGGGGAAAGCGTTCTCGAACTTGCCTGCGGCCCAGGCGGAGTCGGTATTGCCGCCGCGGCGATCGTGGGACCAAACGGAGCGGTGGTGCTCTCCGACGTCGCACCGGAGATGACGGCGATCGCCGCCGAGCGGGCGAAAGCCGCCGGGCTCACCAACGTCACGAGCCGCGAAGTCGACCTCGAGCGGATCGACTTCCCGCAGGAGAGCTTTGACTCGGTGCTGTGCCGCGAGGGTCTGATGCTGACACCGGAACCGACGAACGCGGTGCTCGAATGCCACCGGGTGCTGCGGGCGGGCGGTCGCGCCGTCTTCGCGGTGTGGGGACCACGTGACCTCAATCCGTGGCTGGGGTTGCTGTTCGACGCGGTCACCGCCGAGACGGGAATGCCCGTCCCACCGCCTGGGGTGCCAGGGCCGTTTTCGCTCGAAGCGCCGGGGGCTCTCGACGACTTGCTAACTGGCGCCGGGTTCGCCGACGTCGCCGTCCGCGATGTCGCGAGTCCCGTCCACGTTGCGTCGGTTGACGACTGGTGGTCAGTGGTTCCCTCGCTGGCTGGGCCGATTGCCCGGGTGTTGGCCGCACTTCCCGCGGAGGTGAGCACCGCCATCCGGTTCCGGATCGATGCGGCCATGCAAGACTTCGCTACATCCGACGGCTACGAATTGCCGGGCGTCAGCCTCGTCGGCGTCGGACGCCGCTAATCCTCAACCCGCAGCCGCCTGGGTGGCGTTGTTGCGTCGGGTGTTGCTCGGCTCATCTGAGCTTTGCTCGCTGCGATGCTGGGGGCGGCCTGCGCCTGCCCGCTCACCGTTGCGGCTGTTTTCCCGCGGCTGTGGTGCCGACGTGGCTGAGGCCCCGGCCGGCGTGGCTGCGGACGACGGTACCGACGCGTCCCGAGTGCGAGACGGGTCGACACGTCTAGGCACAGACGGGTTCGGCACCGTTGCAGCTTGCGTCGCTGGTGCCGTGACGGCGGCAGCGACCGCACTGGTGGTCGCCGGTACGGCAACTTGGGCACCGCGCAGCACGGGCACCATCGTCGGGTTTGCGCTCGGAACATCCACTGCGTCAGTGGAGCTCGTCGACAGCGTAGGGCTCGTCGCGCGCGGCGACGTGGCCGGGGCGACCGTCGCCGCGGCCAGCGTGGTGACCGGTACCGGTGCGCCCGTGGCTTGGTCGATGGTCATCAGCGCGCCCGAGGTGGAATCAACCGCGACAGGCGTAGTCGGCGCAAGGCTTCGCATCGCAGCCACGAGGTCGACCGGCATGGGCTGCTGTGGATGTGTAGCGGTCCACTGCTGGATGACGTAGGCAGCCGGTTTCCATGACCAGTCGTCCCGCAGCACGCCGAAGGTGTCGTCCGGGTTGGTGCTGGCGGTGTTGATGTCCCGCGTCGTGTAGATGAATGACGGGCCCGCATAGTCGAGTTGACTCCAGGAACTGAGGTAATCCTGGATCATCGCCGCCTGAGTTGCCTCGTCGACAACCGATGTGGGTGTTCCATATTCGGTGGACCAAATCAGCTTGTCGCCGTCGCCGTTGGCAACCATGATCTCGTGCATTCTCTCCATTTGGACGATCGGAGCCGCATCCCCGAAATACACCCCCAGAGAGAACGGAAGGG
>NZ_JAVRQA010000214.1:0-5984 GCF_032161845.1 Mycobacterium sp. | reverse complement strand
GCCGGAGCAGGCGGCGCTGCGGGTGTCGGCGGCACCGGCGGGCAGATCGGAGTTGCTGGCACCAACGGTTTCGGTGGGACGGGTGGCGCCGCAGGCAATGGCGGTGCAGGTGGTATAGGCAAGGCGGGCGCAAACGGCACCGACGGCACTGATGCGACCACACCGGGCGGCGCGGGTGGCCCCGGCACCGACGGTCAACAGGGCGGCGACGGCGGACACGGTGGTTCCGGCGGCGTCGGTGGCGCAGGCGGAGCCGGCCCCACTTCCGGCGCGGCGGGCGCGAACGGTAGCGGCGGCAGTGGCGGCTTCGCCGGGGACGGCGGCAAGGGCGGCAGCGGCGGAGATGGCGGCAGCGACACCTTGTCGGACGGCAGCACGCCGGCGGTCGGTGGCCCCGGCGGCGCGGGCGGCAACGGCGCCCTAGGCGGCAACGGAGGCACCGGTGGCTCCGCGGGTGGTACCGGCGCCGTCAGCGGTGCAAACATGCCCGATGGTGTCGACGGTGCCGGCGGCGCAGGCGGTAACGGTGGCAACGCCATCGTGACGACGGGGAATGCCAGTGCCGTCGGCGGCGCGGGCGGCAGTGGTGGCAACGCTGGCTCGGCAACCACCGTCGGCGACGGCGCGGGAGGGCACGGCGGTGGAGGCGGTGTCGCAATCAGCAACGGCGGAAACGCCGCCGGCGGCAACGGCGGAAAGGGAGGCGCCACAGCGGCAGGCAGCGGCGGTCACGGTGGGTACGGCGGCTATGGCGTGACGAACGCAAACGGTGGCACAAACGTCAACGGCACCGGCGGTAGCGGCGGCGACGGCGGCACCTCCGAAGCCCCGGGCAAGGGCGGTACCGGCGGCGACGGCGGTTACGGCGTCGGCGGCGGTTTCACCGGCGGTACCGGCACCGGCGGCAATGGTGGTAACGGCGGCGTCCGCGGCGGCAACGGCGGTAGCGGCGGAGCCGGTTACGGCGTCGGGGGCGGCAACGGTGTGGGCGGCACAGGCGGAAACGGCGGTAGTCCCAACGGTCTAGGCGCCGCCGGCGCGGGCGGTTCCGGCGGCACCGGTAGCGCCACTGGCGGGGGCACCGCCACCAACGGTGCCAACGGCACCAACGGCTGATCCGGCGCCGTCACACCGTGGCGGGCAGACGCGCTCCCGTGGCCAGCTCGGCGTACTCGCGCATCAGCCGCAGGGCCGTCCGCCGATCGAGCGCTGGATCGCGCGCCACGATGCGGTAACCGAAGTAGTCCTCCAACGCCATCACCGTCATCGCGATGTCACGGGCAGGTGAGCCGAGGCGGAACACGCCGGCCTTCGCACCCGCGTTGAGCACCCGAACGTAGAGCTCGACCTGCCGGTGATAGATCCCCTGGACGTCGCGGCGCTGGTCCAGTTCGAAGCCTGCCGCCAGGACCGCCCGCCAGATCGCCCGCCATTCCGCATCCTCCGGACCGGTCGGAAGCCCGGCGGCCATGGTCAACGCGAGCTGAGTGGGCACGTCGTCGGTGCGTTCGACCACCGCGAGCCGCTCGTCGTAGAAGCGAACGTCGGACCGCAGGGCGAGGTCCGACAGCAGCTGATCCATGTCCTTGAAGTAGTAGCGGACGGCGTTGGCCGTCAGCCCGAGCTCCGCGGCGACGTCGGTGATCCGCAGGCTCGCCAAGTCGTGCCGTTCGATCAAAGCGATTGCCGCATCGAGGATTTCGGTTCGTCGCTCCTCTTGTCGGCTAGGCCGTGCCACGCGTCATTCGCTTCCCGTTGCCGGTCGGTCCGATCTGGTTGCCGATGCCGTGAGGGTACTCGGTGACGCGTCGACAGCTCGAGTAGGCCGAACCCAATGTTCGCGTTCCCCTTGCGCAGATCACTACCTGGGCGCATTCTTTTCACTTAAGGAAAAGAACTATCGGACCTGGAGGATCGCTTGCGCGCCAGAGATCTCGGCGTCATCGTCGGTGAACACCCCACCGGACCGCACAACGCCATCACCGACGTGGCAGGCGTGCGCGTCGGGCACACGACGCTCGACGAGCCGGGGGCACCGGGCATCCACACCGGCGTGACGGTCGTCGTACCGCACGAGGACATCTGGAAAGAACCGGTCTTCGCCGGCGCGCACCGCCTCAACGGCAGCGGCGAACTGACCGGGTTGGAGTGGATCCGCGAGTCGGGTGAGCTCACGTCGGCCATCGGGCTCACCAACACCCACAGCGTCGGGGTCGTACGCGACGCCATGGTGTCGGCTCAGGTGCAGGCCCGCGGAGAAGGCCTCTACTGGTCACTGCCCGTCGTCGGCGAAACCTACGACGGACTTCTCAACGACATCAACGGCCACCACGTGCGGGGCGAACACGTCCGCTCCGCACTCGAGTCCGCGCGCGGCGGGCCCGTCCCCGAGGGCAACGTCGGAGGCGGTACCGGCATGATCTGCCACGGGTTCAAAGGCGGCATCGGCACCTCGTCCCGGGTCACCGAAACCGCCACCGGTCGCTACACCGTTGGCGTGCTGGTGCAGGCCAATCACGGACGGCGTGAACGACTCCGGGTCAACGGCGTGCCAGTCGGGATGAGCATCGGACCCGACGTGCTGCCCCTGCCCGAGGTTTCCCCACGGTACGAGCAAGGTTCGGGATCGATCATCGTCATCGTCGCCACCGACGCACCCCTGCTCCCACACCAGTGCACCCGGCTCGCCCAGCGGGCAGCGCTTGCGGTGAGCCGACTCGGTGGCAGCGGCGAGCAGTACAGCGGGGACCTGATGCTCGCCTTCGCCACCGGCAACCGCGGCATTCCGCCATACGCGTGGGACGAAGATCCCGGCACCGCCGCGCCCGAAATACCCCTGCGGATGGTCGCACCACAGCTGATGACGCGGCTCTTCGACCTGACGATCGAGGCGACCGAAGAGGCGATCGTCAACGTGTTGACCACCGCCACCACCCTGACCGGCCGTAACGGATTGACCGCACATGCGCTGGACCACAACCTGTTTCGTCGGGCACTCGCCCTTCCCACCTCCTAGGAGCCGCAATGACTGGACAAGCAATCCCCGAACAGGGTCGACGCCTCAAGGGACGGCTCGGCACGGTCGGCATCGTCTTCATGGTGATCGCCGCGGCGGCGCCGCTGACCGTGATCGGCGGCAACATGCCACTGGCGATGGGGCTGGGCAACGGAGCGGGCGCTCCGGTCGGCTTCCTGATCGCCGCACTGGTGCTGCTGCTCTTCAGCATCGGCTTCGTCACGATGACGCCCCACGTCCCCGAGGCGGGCGCCTTCTTCTCGTATGTGACCGTCGGTCTCGGACAGCGGATGGGAAAGGGCATCGCGGTGGTCGCACTCATCGCGTACACCGCCATCCAGGTCGGCATCTACGGCTACATCGGGTGGGCGATAGATGACACCGTCGGCTTCTACGACGGGCCGCAAATCCCCTGGCCCATATACTCGTTCGCGGTACTGGCGATCGTCGCACTGCTGGGCTACCGCCACATCGAACTGAGCGCCAAGGTCCTCGGCGTTGCGCTCGTCCTGGAGATCAGCATCGTCGTGCTGCTCGACCTCGCGATCGTCGCGAAGCCCGGCCCGAGTGGGCTGACCCTGGCCTCGTTCCACCCCGACGTGTTCACCAACGGTGCCCTCGGCATCGCCGTGCTCTTCGCGCTCACCGGGTTCATCGGCTTCGAGGCCACCGCGGTGTTCCGGGACGAAGCGCGCGACCCCGAACGCACCATCCCCCGCGCCACGTACGCCGCGGTTCTCATCATCGGCGCCTTCTACGCAGTGACCTGCTGGGCGTTCGTCGCCGCGATCGGACCCGACCAGGTGGCCGCCGTCGCGCAACGAACTCTCGCCGGCGACGGCAACATGCTGCTGGACACCACCGAGGCGAGCCTGGGCCGCGTCGGCCGGGACGTCGTCAACGTCCTTCTGCTGACGAGCCTGTTCGCCTGTGTGCTGTCGTTCCACAACGTGATCGCCCGCTACCAATTCGTGCTCGCCGGAAAGCGTCTGCTTCCCGCCCGGCTCGCCCGCGTGCACGGTCGTCACGACTCACCAGCGTTTTCCTCTCTGGTGCAGACGGCGACGGCCGCGGTGATCCTCGGGATCCTTGCGATCCTCCAAATCGACCCTCTGGTAGGAGTTTTCGGCTCGATGGCCGGCGTCGCGACCGTCGGCATGGTGCTGCTGATGCTCGCCACCTCCGTCGCCGTACTCGCCTACTTCGTGCGTCACCGCGAGCACACCGGCGGGCGCATCTGGCAGACCCGAATCGCCCCCGCGCTGGCCTGCCTCGGCCTGCTCGCCAGCATGTGGCTGGTGCTGACGAACTTCACGCTCGTCACGGGCGGGAGCGCAACGCTGAGCACGGTGCTGGCGGCCGTCCCGTTCGCCGGGCTTCTCGTCGGCGCCCTGCTGTGGCGGCCGACGCGGTCGATATCGGAACGCGTAGGGGCCTCGCGGTCGCGACCCTGACCTTCCTACACTTGGTCGGTGCGGTTGGACCTGGCGAGAATCCTCCTGGCCCGAACCCAGATCAATCCGGTGTTCCTGGACACTCCGCAGTACGAATGCGAGGCCTTGGGCGAGGTGCTCGGTTGCCGCCTCTTCCTGAAGGTGGAGACCCTGAATCCCGTCCGCTCGTTCAAGGGCCGCGGAACCGAGACCCTGCTCACCCGTCGACGAGATGCGGAATCCGTCGTCTGCGCAAGCGCGGGGAACCTCGGTCAGGCACTCGCCTTCGGCGGCAGGCAGCGCGGAATCGGCGTCACCGTCGTTGCCTCATCGGCGGCCAACCCGCTCAAGATCGAGCGCACCAAAGCGCTCGGCGCCAGCGTGATTCTGGTTGACGGGGACTTCGAGAAGGCCCTTGAAACCGCCATTCACGTCGCCGCCGACACCGGCGCGTTCCTGGTCGAGGACAGCAAGGCCGTCGATACGTGCGAGGGAGCAGCGACGATCGGGGTCGAGCTAGCGGAGCTGCCCGACGAACTCGATTCCGTCGTGGTCTCGTTGGGTGCAGGCGCCATGGCGTCCGGCGTGGGCTTTGCGCTGAAGAGCCTGCGCAAGGAGAGCGAGATCGTCTGCGTCCAACCCGAGAATGCGCCCGCGATGACGCTGGCCTTGCGAGCGGGCCGCCCGATCGAGGTCGGGATTCCCAATACGATCGCCGATGGTGTTGCTGGCAGGTACGTCATCCCGGAGGTGCTGGACGATCTCTCGTCGGTCGTGGACGACGCGGTCCTGGTCACCGAGGGCGGCATCGTCGAAGCAATGCGACTCCTCTACGTGCATGCGGGCCTGGTGGTCGAACCCGCCGCAGCGCTGGGAGTCGCTTCGATCCTGGAAGGCGCCGGCCGGTTCGACGGTAAGAACGTCGCAACGATCCTGTGCGGGAGCAATGTCACGCCAACGGATTTCGATCTCTGGACCTCGTGACGGGTCGACGCCGTTCCCCCGATCGGGGGACACGGGATTCCACCCCCCACTCCACCGGTCACCCGACAGACACCCCCTTCACGCTGAGACATAGTTATCTCATCGCCGGAACACACCGGCCGAGACAACCGAAAACAACACTCAGACAAAGGGACTCGAAAATGAACACCATCACCCGCAGCCTCCTCACCGCCACCGTCCTCGGCGGCGCCGCCCTCGGACTCGCCGGGGTCGCCAACGCCACCACCAACACCACCCCCGAAGGCCCCGGCTACTCCTACAGCCCAGGCACCTACGCCAAGCCAGCCCCCACTGCACTACCCGGCTGGCACGACAACCACGGCCCCGCCTACATCGCCCACCTCAACGGCAACTAAGCCCGGCCGAACACCACCCCAGAACCCACCAGGCCCTCCCCAACCAATCCCCGGGGGAGGGCCTGGTGTACGTCATCCGCCGGTCAGCTGACGCAGTCCATCGACGCACATGTCCCAGGCCCTGGTGCCGACGGTGATCGGGCCGAAGTGGTTTCCGTCGAACGTCCGCAGTTC
>NZ_JAVRQA010000213.1:0-21056 GCF_032161845.1 Mycobacterium sp. | reverse complement strand
GGTGCCGTCGCCGCCGGTGCGGCCGCCGTGCTGGCGGCTCGCCCGGTCGGCGTGCCCGCCATCGTGGTGCCACCCCTTGCCGACGCCGTCGGCTCCGGTGCCAGTGTGCTCGAGTACGACTCCGACGGGTCGGGAGCCGCGGTGCTCGAGGCGCTGGCCAAGCTGGCCGCCGCCGTTGCCGCCGAGCTGGTCGCCGGCGGACTGGTGATCGTCGGGGTCACCGGTTCCTCGGGCAAGACGTCGACCAAGGACTTGCTGGCCGCCGTGCTCGAACCGCTTGGCGAAGTCGTCGCGCCGCCCGGCTCGTTCAACAACGAGCTCGGACACCCGTGGACGGTCCTGCGGGCGACCACCGACACCGACTACCTGATCCTCGAGATGTCTGCGCGCCACCAGGGCAACATCGCCGCGCTGGCACGGATCGCCCCGCCGTCGATCGCGGTGGTGCTCAACGTCGGCACCGCCCACCTCGGTGAGTTCGGCTCGCGCGAGGCCATCGCCGCGACGAAGGCTGAACTGCCGCAAGCAGTTCCGGCGTCCGGGGTGGTCATCCTCAACGCCGACGATCCAGTGGTGGCTGCGATGGCAGACAAGACCGAGGCGCGGGTGGTCCGCGTCGGACGCTCGTCCGGCTCCGACGTCTGGGCCGCCGACGTGGTGCTCGACGAACTCGCCAGGGCGCGGTTCACCCTGCACGCCGCTGGCGCGCACACCGACGTCACCCTCGCCGTGCACGGCGACCACCAGGTGTCCAACGCACTCAGTGCGGCGGCCGTCGCACTGGAGTGCGGCGCAAGCCTCGGGCAGGTGGCCGACGCGCTCGCGGCAGCCGGGCCGGTCTCCAGGAACCGGATGCAGGTCGGCACCCGCGCGGACGGCGTGACCGTCATCAACGACGCGTACAACGCCAACCCCGATTCGATGCGCTCCGGGCTGAAGGCGCTGGCGTGGATGGCTCAGGGTGGGCGCGCGAGGGACGACGATCGACGTCGGAGCTGGGCCGTGCTCGGCGAGATGGCGGAACTCGGTGACGACGCGATAGCCGAACATGACAGCATCGGTCGACTGGCGGTGCGCTTAGATGTGTCTCGACTGGTCGTCGTCGGAACCGGGAGATCAATGAGCGCCATGCATCACGGGGCGGTGATGGAGGGGTCGTGGGGCAGTGAAGCGATCATGGTCGCCGACGTGGACGCCGCGCTGGCGTTGCTGCGTTCCGAGTTGCGCGGGGGAGACGTGGTGTTGGTGAAGGCCTCGAAGTCGGCGGGGTTGGCTGAGCTCGCCGACGCGGTCTTCAACGACGCGGGGAACGGAACGGGATGAGGCAGATACTCATCGCCGTCGGCATCGCGCTAACGGTGTCGATCCTCCTGACGCCTGCGTTGATCCGGCTGTTCACGAAGCAGGGCTTCGGACACGAGATCCGTGAGGACGGTCCGCCAAGCCATCACAAGAAGCGTGGCACCCCGTCGATGGGCGGTGTCGCGATCCTGGCGGGCATCTGGGCCGGCTATCTGGGCACGCACCTGGTGGGGCTTGCGCTCGACGGCGAGGGGCCGTCCGCCTCTGGCCTGTTGGTGCTTGGGCTGGCCACGGCTCTTGGCGGGGTCGGGTTCGTCGACGACCTCATCAAGATTCGGCGCTCGCGCAACCTCGGGCTGAACAAGACGGCCAAGACCGTCGGCCAGCTCCTCGCCGCGGTGCTCTTCGGCGTGCTGGCCCTGCAGTTTCGCAACGATGACGGCCTGACCCCCGGCAGCGCCGAACTGTCCTACGTCCGCGAGATCGCGACCGTGACGCTGGCGCCGGCGGTGTTCGTCTTGTTCTGCGTCGTCGTCGTCAGCGCCTGGTCCAACGCGGTGAACTTCACCGACGGTCTGGACGGCCTCGCCGCGGGGGCCATGGCGATGGTGACGGCCGCCTACGTGCTGATCACGTTCTGGCAGTTCCGCAACGCCTGTGCGTTCAGCCCCGGGCTCGGTTGCTACAACGTCAGGGATCCACTCGACCTTGCGCTCGTCGCCGCGGCCACCGCGGGCGCCTGCATCGGCTTCCTGTGGTGGAACGCTGCCCCCGCCAAGATCTTCATGGGCGACACCGGTTCGCTTGCCCTTGGCGGCATCATCGCCGGGCTGTCGGTGACCAGTCGCACCGAGATGCTCGCGGTGGTGCTTGGCGCACTGTTCGTTGCCGAGGTCACCTCGGTGGTCGTGCAGATCCTGGCGTTCCGCACGACGGGTCGACGAGTGTTCCGGATGGCGCCGTTCCATCATCACTTCGAGCTGGTGGGTTGGGCGGAAACCACGGTGATCATCCGATTCTGGCTGCTCACCGCCATCGCCTGCGGGCTAGGGGTGGCGCTGTTCTACAGCGAATGGCTGGCCACGGTCGGAGCTTGAGCGCCCGCCCATTCCGCGACACGCGACGGATGTCCGCGCCCCTCGGCCTGTGACGGGGGAGGATTCTGGGGTGCTAGGGACAAATGAGCCTCCTGTGACTCCTGTGACTCATGTGATCGACGTGGCCCGGTAGTCGACGGTGATCGATATCTTCGCCCGCCTACGGCGCAGCAAACCCGACACGGACGCGCGACCCGCCGCCGGAACTGCCACGGTCGCGACGGACGTCGCCCCGCGGACCCGCTTCGGGGCGTGGCTCGGGCGTCCGATGACGTCGTTCCACCTGGTGATCGCCGTCGCCGCGCTCCTCGTCACCCTCGGTCTGATCATGGTGCTGTCGGCTTCCGGCGTGCACTCGTACGACGAGGACGGCTCACCGTGGGCGATCTTCGCCAAGCAGGTGCTGTGGACCGCCGTCGGACTTGTCGCCTTCTACGTGGCGTTGCGCACGCCGGTTTCCCTCATGCGCAAGCTGGCCTTCCCGGGATTCGTCGTCACGATCATCATGCTGATCCTGGTGCTGATTCCGGGAATCGGCAGGGAGGCCAACGGCTCTCGCGGTTGGTTCGTGGTCGCGGGCTTCTCGATGCAGCCGTCGGAACTGGCCAAGATCGCGTTTGCGATCTGGGGTGCGCACCTTCTCGCCGCCCGCCGGATGGAGCGCGCTTCGGTTCGCGAGATGCTCTTCCCGTTGGTGCCCGGCGCTGTGCTGGCTCTGCTGCTCATCGTGCTGCAACCCGACCTCGGCCAGACCGTGTCGCTCGGCATCATCCTGCTGGGACTGCTCTGGTACGCCGGCCTGCCACTGCGGGTGTTCCTCAGCTCGCTGGTCGCCGTGGTGATCGCCGCGGGCATCCTCGCGATGTCGGAGGGCTACCGCTCCGACCGCGTGCAGTCGTGGCTCAACCCCGGTGCCGACATGCAGGGCTCCGGCTATCAGGCGCGCCAGGCGCGCTATGCGCTGGCCAATGGCGGCATCTTCGGGGACGGTCTCGGGCAGGGCACCGCCAAGTGGAATTACCTGCCCAACGCGCACAACGACTTCATCTTCGCGATCATCGGCGAGGAACTCGGCTATGTCGGCGCAGTCGGTCTGCTGTGCCTGTTCGGGCTGTTCGCCTACACGGGGATGCGGATCGCGAAGAGATCCGTCGACCCCTTCCTGCGGTTGCTCACGGCGGCGACGACGCTCTGGGTGATCGGCCAGGTGTTCATCAACGTCGGCTACGTGGTGGGCTTGCTTCCCGTAACGGGCTTGCAGCTTCCTCTGATTTCCGCTGGTGGAACATCAACGGCCACAACGTTATTCATGCTTGGCATCATCACGAATGCGGCGCGACACGAGCCCGAGGCAGTGGCTGCCCTGCGGGCGGGCCGGGAGGACCGGTTCAACCGGTTGCTGCGACTGCCCTTGCCGGAGCCCTACGTGCCGACGCGGTTGGAGTCGGCACGCGACCGGCTGCGGACGCGACCGGACAAGCCCGCGGCCGTCAAGCCGAAGTCCAAGCCGAGCCCGAAGGGCAAGCCGAAGCCGAAACCGAAGGCCAGCGCCAAGGGCAAGCCGAAGGCCGCCCGCAAACCTGCCGAGGATCGCCGACGCACCACGACCGATGCGGCCAATCGGACCGCGAGGGGCGCAGGGCATCATGGAGACCGTCAGCGTCAACCGAGCCGACGGGCTCGCTCTCTGGAAGGTCAGCGTTACGGGTGAGCAAGCCCTTCTCCGTGGTTCTCGCCGGAGGCGGCACTGCGGGGCACATCGAGCCCGCGATGGCCGTCGCCGATGCCCTCGTCGCGCTTGATCCCGGGGTGCGGATCACCGCGCTGGGCACCGCGCGTGGACTAGAGACGCGACTGGTGCCCGAGCGTGGTTATGACCTCGAGCTCATCACGCCCGTCCCGCTGCCGCGCAAGCCGTCGGGTGACCTGGTCCGGCTGCCGCTGCGGGTCCGCACGGCAGTTCGTCAGACGCGAGCGGTACTCGACCGGGTCGACGCCGACGTCGTGATCGGGTTCGGCGGCTACGTTGCGCTGCCCGCCTACCTGGCCGCGCGCGGTGGCGCCCTGCGACGGCATCGGGTGCCCGTCGTCGTCCACGAGGCGAACGCCAGCGCGGGCTGGGCCAACAAGGTCGGGGCCCGTACCGCGCAGCGCGTGCTTTCTGCGGTGCCGGAGCCGGGTCTGCGGAACGTCGAGGTCGTCGGCGTGCCCGTCCGGGAGGCCATCACGTCCCTTGATCGGGCGGCGCTGCGGGCCGAGGCCCGCGCGCACTTCGGCTTCGCCGACGACGACAGGGTGCTGCTGGTGTTCGGCGGCTCACAGGGCGCGCAGTCCCTCAATCGCGCCGTCGCGGGGGCGGCGGGCGACCTCGCCGCGGCAGGCATTTCAGTGCTGCACGCGCACGGCCCGAAGAACGTGCTCGACCTCCGCGAGCCCGCTGATGGCGACCGACCATACGTGGCGGTGCCGTACCTCAGCCGAATGGACCTGGCCTATGCCGCCGCCGACCTGGCGATCTGCCGGTCCGGTGCAATGACGGTCGCCGAGGTGACGGCGGTGGGCCTGCCCGCCGTTTACGTGCCGTTGCCGATCGGCAACGGCGAGCAGCGGCTCAATGCGTTGCCGGTGGTCGGCGCGGGTGGTGGACTTCTGGTCGCGGACGCCGATCTGACCTCTGCCTTCGTCGCAGAGACCGTGCGGGTGCTGCTGTCGGATCCGGAGCGGTTGGCGGCGATGACGACGGCCGCCGCCCTCGCCGGGCACCGCGATGCCGCCCACCGGGTGGCCGAGGTGGCGTTGGGCGTTGCTAGAGACAATCGAGGACGGACACGATGAATCCGCGCGAGCTGCCGCCGGAGTTGCAGCGGGTGCACATGGTGGGCATCGGGGGAGCCGGGATGTCGGGTATCGCGCGCATCCTGCTCGACCGCGGCGGCCAGGTGTCCGGATCGGACGCCAAGGAGTCGCGCGGCGTGGCTGCGCTTCGGGCGCGTGGCGCCGAGGTCCGGATCGGCCACGACGCGTCGTCGCTGGACATGCTGCCCGGTGGGCCGACGGTCGTCGTGAGCACGTATGCCGCCATCCCGAAGGACAATCCCGAGCTGGTCGAGGCGCGGCGTCGCGGCATCCCCGTCATCCTGCGGCCTGCGGTCCTCGCCAGCTTGATGGACGGCTACACCACGGTGATGGTGGCCGGCACGCACGGCAAGACCACCACGACGTCGATGATCGTCGTGGCGTTGCAGTGCAGCGGATTCGATCCCTCGTTCGCAGTCGGCGGCGACCTCGGCGAGGCGGGCACCAACGCTCACCACGGCAGCGGCGACTGCTTCGTCGCCGAAGCCGACGAGAGCGACGGTTCGCTGCTCCAATACACCCCCGACGTCGCGGTGGTCACCAACGTCGAGGCCGATCACCTCGACTTCTTCGGAAGCGTCGAGGCGTACGTCGCGGTGTTCGACGAGTTCGTCGCGCGGCTGCGACCCGGCGGCGCCCTCGTGGTGTGCGTCGACGATCCCGGCGCCGCGGCGCTTGCCGAGCGCGCGACGGCCAACGGGGTCCGGGTACTGCGCTACGGCAGCCGCGACGGCGCTGCCGATGTTTCGAATGTTGCTGGTGCCCTACTGAATTGGGAGCACCAGGGCACTGGGAGCGTCTCGACCATTCAGCTCGACGGTGAAGCCCAGCCGAGGGGGATGCGGTTGGCGGTGCCGGGCAGGCACATGGCGTTGAACGCGCTCGGGGCGCTGCTGGCGGCGGTGCAGGCGGGCGCGGACGTCGACACGGTGCTCGACGGCCTGGCCTCGTTCGAAGGCGTCCGGCGCAGGCTCGAGTCAGTGGGCACGGCAGCGGGCGTGCGTGTCTTCGACGTCTACGCGCACCATCCGACCGAGGTGCGCGTGGACATCGAAGCGTTGCGCGCGGTCGCCGGGCACGGGCGCACCGTCGTGGTGTTCCAACCGCACCTCTACTCGCGGACCCAGACCTTCGCCCGCGAGTTCGGCCAGGCGCTGAGCCTCGCCGACGAGGTGTTCGTCCTCGACGTATATGCGGCGCGGGAACAGCCGATCGCAGGCATCAGCGGCGCCAGCGTCGCCGAACACGTCAGCAGCCCAGCGCGATACGTCCCCGACTTCTCCGCCGTCGCCGACCTGGTGGCGGGTTCAGCCAGGCCCGGTGACGTCGTCGTGACGATGGGGGCCGGCGACGTCACGCTGCTCGGCAGGGAGATCCTGGCTGCGGTGCAGTCGCGGGCGAGCCGGGACGCGCCTGGGGCGCGATCGTCGTGAGCGAGCCGACCGACACCGCCGATGGGTCCGGCGACGCCGCCGCCGGGGACGCCGCCACCGACGGCACGGAGGCGTCCGACGGCGCTGCAATCGACGACACTGCGGCCGCGGACTTCGAGGGACCGCGGCGGCGGGCCAGGCGCGAGCGTGAGGAGCGACGCGCGGCGCAGGAGCGTGCGACGGCGATCGAGGAGGCCAGGCGCGAGGCCAAGCGGCGGGTAACCGGTCGTTCCGCCGACGAGCCGAAACCCCCGGCGCGGGGACTGATCAGGGGCCTCAAGGCGCTGATGTGGTCGGCGCTGGTCAGCGTGATCGTGGTGGGGGCCGGACTGCTGCTGTACTTCACGCCCATCATGTCGGCACGTGTCGTGGCGATCACGGGCTTGTCCACCGTGACACAGGAAGAGGTCGAACAGGCGGCGGCCGTCCCTGCCGACACACCGCTGCTGCAGATCGACACCGACGCGGTCGCCGAACGCGTTGCGACCATCCGGCGAGTGGCCAGCACCAGGGTGCAACGCGAATATCCGTCGACGCTGAGGATCACGATCGTCGAGCGAATTCCGGTGGTGGCCAAGGATTATCCCGACGGCTCGCATCTCTTCGACCGGGACGGCGTCGACTTCGCCACGGCGCCACCGCCACCCGGCCTGCCGTACCTGGATGCCGAGACGCCAGGGCCAAGCGATCTACCGACGCGGGCGGCGCTTCAGGTGCTCACCGCGCTTCGTCCAGAGGTGGCCGGTCAGGTGAGCCGCATTGCGGCGCCGTCCGTCGCGGCCATCACCCTGACCCTCGTCGATGGCCGTCAGGTGATTTGGGGCACCACGGACCGCACCGACGAGAAGGCGCTGAAGCTGGGGGCTCTGCTGACGCAGCCGGGCACCACCTATGACGTCTCCAGCCCGGATCTACCCACGGTGAAGTAGGCCGCTTTCGAGTTCGGCCGCGGAAAATCCCACGGCGCGTTCGGCGCGCCTGCACGGATACCTCGCGTGCTCGCCCTACCGTTCTGTTTGCGCGAAACTACTTGACATAACTCTAAGCCTATGGTTGAGGTTGAGAGTTGGCCCAGGAGGAAGACTACCGATGACACCCCCACACAACTATCTCGCAGTAATAAAGGTGGTCGGCATCGGTGGCGGCGGCGTCAACGCCGTCAACCGGATGATCGAGCAAGGACTCAAGGGCGTTGAGTTCATCGCCATCAACACCGACGCACAGGCGTTGTTGATGAGCGACGCCGACGTCAAGCTCGACGTCGGACGGGACTCCACCCGCGGCCTCGGCGCAGGCGCCGACCCCGAGGTCGGACGCAAGGCCGCCGACGACGCCAAGGACGACATCGAGGAACTGCTCCGCGGTGCCGACATGGTGTTCGTCACCGCGGGCGAAGGCGGTGGTACCGGCACCGGTGGCGCGCCCGTCGTTGCGACGATCGCCCGCAAGCTCGGCGCGCTCACCGTGGGCGTCGTGACGCGCCCGTTCTCGTTCGAGGGCAAGCGCCGCTCCAATCAGGCCGAGGCGGGCATCGCCGCGCTTCGGGAAAGCTGCGACACCCTCATCGTGATCCCGAACGACCGGCTGCTGCAGATGGGCGATGCCGCCGTCTCGTTGATGGATGCCTTCCGCAGTGCCGACGAGGTCCTGCTGAACGGTGTCCAGGGCATCACCGACCTGATCACGACACCCGGTCTAATCAACGTCGACTTCGCCGACGTCAAGGGCGTCATGTCGGGGGCTGGCACAGCGCTGATGGGCATCGGTTCGGCCCGCGGTGACGGGCGCGCCCTGAAGGCGGCGGAGACGGCGATCAACTCACCGCTGCTCGAGGCCTCGATGGAGGGTGCGCAGGGCGTGCTGCTGTCGGTGGCCGGCGGCAGTGACCTCGGCCTCTTCGAGATCAACGAGGCGGCATCGCTGGTCCAGGATGCCGCGCATCCCGAGGCCAACATCATCTTCGGCACCGTGATCGACGACTCGCTCGGCGACGAAGTGCGCGTCACGGTGATCGCCGCAGGCTTCGACGCGGCCGGACCGAGCCGCAAGCCCGTGGTTGGCGCCGGACCGGCCGTCTCCTCGGGCACTGCGGGAAGGCTGCGGGCAGCGTCCGCCTTCGACCCCGATCCGGCGAGCGTTCCCCTGCACACCAACGGTGCGACGGTCAGCATCGGCGGCGGTGGGGACGATGACGACGACGTCGACGTGCCACCGTTCATGCGTCACTGATCGGGGAGCCCCGGGCCGGAATACTGGGCACCGTGACCTTTCGCATTCGACGTGTGACGACTACCCGCGCAGGCGGCGCCTCGGTTCCGCCGTTCGATACCTTCAATCTTGGCGACCACGTGGGGGACGACCCGGTTGCGGTGGCCACGAATCGGTTGCGCCTCGCGACGGCGACCGGGCTGGGCGATGACCGCATCGTCTGGATGAACCAGGTTCACGGTGACCGCGTCGTCGTGGTGGACGGGCCGGTCGACGGAGCGATCGACGACGCCGACGGATTGGTGACGGCGAATCCGAGGTTGGCACTGGCAGTGGTGACCGCCGATTGTGTCCCCGTGTTGATGTCGGACGCGCGGGCAGGTGTCGTCGCGGCCGTGCACGCGGGGCGGGTAGGCGCCCAGAAGGGCGTCGTGGCAAGGGCCGTCGAGGTCATGCTCGGCCAGGGTGCGCACGTGGAGGACGTCTCGGTGCTACTCGGCCCCGCCGTCAGCGGACGCAACTACGAGGTGCCCGACGCCATGGCCGACGAAGTCGAGGCGGCCGTACCCGGCAGCCGGACCACGACTGCCCGCGGAACCGCGGGATTGGACCTGAGGTCTGGAATCGCAAGGCAATTGACCGGTTTGGGCATCACGTCGATCGACATCGATCCGCGCTGTACGGTCGACGACCCGAATCTGTTCAGTCATCGTCGCACCGCCCCCACCGGACGGCTGGCATCCCTGGTGTGGATGGAATGACCTCATCGCGCGCTGCCGAACTCGCCGGATCCCTGGCCGCCCTGCGGGCACGGGTCGACGCCGCGGCCGCGGGGGCGGGTCGAGACCCCGCGGAGATCGAGCTACTCCCCGTGACGAAGTTCTTTCCGCTGTCCGACGTCGTCGAATTGGTTCGACTCGGATGCGATGCGTTTGGCGAATCGCGCGAACAGGAAGCGAGTCTCAAAGTCGCCGAGTTGGCCGCCCACTTCGCCGGGGAAACCGCTGCGCCTGCGACTCGGTGGCACATGATCGGAAGCATTCAACGCAAGAAGGCCCGCGCGGTGGCTGGCTGGGCCTACGCCGCGCACTCGGTGGACAGTGGTGCGCTCGTCGGAGCGCTCGGACGGGCGGCGACCGAGGCGCTGGCCGAGGGCAGGCGGGCCGAGCCACTTCGGGTGTACCTGCAATTGAGCCTGGACGGCGATCCGGCCCGCGGCGGCATCGACGTGGCGCGCCCGGCTCTCGTGGACGAGCTGTGTGCGCTGGCCGACGAGACCGACGGGTTGGACTTCGTCGGCCTGATGGCGATCCCGCCGCTGCACGTCGACCCCGACGAGTCCTTCGCGCGTTTGGCGGCCGAACTGGCCCGGGTACAACGCCTCTACCAGCAGCGGCTCGGTCTCTCGGCAGGGATGTCCGGTGACCTCGAGGCGGCGGTCAAACACGGCTCGACCTGTGTGCGTGTCGGTACCGCTCTTATGGGGGAACGTCCTCTAACGTCACCCTGAGTAGTCACTCCAGTCACATCTTCATCACAGACAACACGAATTTCAGTCATCAGAAGGGTCTCCGATGAGCACACTGCATAAGGTCAAGGCCTACTTCGGTATGGCGCCGATGGACGATTACGACGACGAGTACTACGACGACGAGGACCGTTCGTCGCGGCCCTACGCCCGTCGCCCCCGCGAGGAGCGATTCGAGGACGAGGGTCGCGGATATGAAGCCCGCGCCACCGGCTATGACGACCGCATGGATCGGCCCGTCGGACGCGAATTCGAGGCCGCCCCCGCGGGTTACCGCGGTGGCTACCTCGACGAGCCCGCATTCCGAGGCAGGCGCGACTTCGAGCGCCCGCGGTTCAACACCCTGCGCGGCGCCACCCACGGCGCCGTCGCGATGGAGCCGCGCCGGATGGCCGAGCTGTTCGAGGCGGGCAGCCCACTGGCAAAGATCACCACGCTGCGCCCCAAGGATTACAGCGAGGCCCGCACCATCGGCGAGCGCTTCCGCGATGGCACCCCGGTGATCATGGATCTGGTGTCGATGGACAACGCCGACGCAAAGCGTCTCGTCGACTTCGCCGCCGGGCTGGCGTTCGCCTTGCGGGGCTCGTTCGACAAGGTTGCGACGAAGGTCTTCCTTCTCTCCCCGGCCGACGTCGACGTCACCGCCGACGAGCGCAAGCGCATTGCGGAGGCGGGCTTCTACGCCTACCAGTGACCAACTGGGTAGGCTGGCGATGAATCGAGTCCCGTCGACTCGCATCCCGGCTCTTCCCAATGTCACCACCCCGGAGTGAGGTCGCCCCGTTGTCCCTGTTCTTTTCGATCCTGGGCTTCGTGCTGTTCGCGTTCTGGCTTCTGCTCATCGCGCGGGTGGTCGTCGAGTTCGTTCGATCGTTCAGCCGGGACTGGCGCCCGAAGGGCTTCATGGTCGTGGTCCTCGAGGTCATCATGACCGTGACCGATCCACCAGTGAAGCTGCTACGACGCATCATTCCGCAGCTCACGATAGGTGCGGTGCGCTTCGACCTGTCGATCATGGTGCTTCTTCTCGCCGCGTTCATCGGCATGGAATTGGCGTGGAGTCAGTAGCCCAGAGGTAGCGAAAGCGGGTTTTCCGGGGCTGTGGTTGGATGCTCGGATCTTGAAATTCGCTCTTATTTCGAGACCTCACCCGCAACCGCCGGGTCTACTGTGACAGGATGGGCGCCAGTTACTTCCAGCTTGGCTCTTTACTTTGACACCGGTTGACGGTCCAGACCTCAAGGGGGCAGACAATGCCGCTTACACCAGCCGACGTCCATAACGTCGCGTTCAGCAAGCCGCCCATCGGCAAGCGCGGCTACAACGAGGACGAAGTAGACGCGTTCCTCGACCTGGTTGAGAACGAGCTAACCCGCCTCATCGAGGAGAACGCCGACCTCCGTCAGCGGGTTTCCGAACTCGACCACGACGTTGCGAGCGCGCGTGCCGGCGGTGGCGTTCAGGCCACCCAGTCGATCCCGCAGTACCAGCCGGAGCCCGAGCCCGAGCCCGTCGCACCTCCGCAGCCGGTTTACGAGGCACCGCCGCAACCGGTCGTCGCCGCTCCCGTGAGCGAGGACAGCCACATCAAGGCTGCGAAGATCCTCGGCCTGGCCCAAGACACCGCGGATCGCCTGACCGGCACCGCGAAGGCCGAGTCCGACAAGCTGCTCGCCGACGCGCGAGCGCAGGCCGACGCCATGGTCAGCGAGGCTCGCCATACCGCCGAGACCACGGTGGCCGAGGCCAAGACCCGCGCCGACGCCATGCTGTCGGATGCGCAGACGCGCTCCGAGACTCAGCTTCGGCAGGCGCAGGAAAAGGCCGACGCACTTCAGGCCGACGCCGAGCGCAAGCACTCCGAGATCATGGGCACCATCAACCAGCAGCGCACGGTGCTCGAGGGTCGCCTCGAGCAGCTGCGCACCTTCGAACGCGAATACCGCACGCGGCTCAAGACCTACCTGGAGTCTCAGCTCGAGGAACTTGGCCAGCGCGGCTCAGCGGCACCGGTTGACTCGACGGCGAACAATGACGGCGGCGGGTTCAACCAGTTCAACCGGGGAAACAACTGAACGGCTGATTGATGCTGATCGTTGCGCTAGTCCTTGCCGTCATCGGCCTTGCTGCCCTGGTGACCGCCGTGGTGACCAGCAATGAGTTGATTGCCTGGGTGTGCATCGGCGCCAGTGTGATCGGCGTCCTACTGCTGATCGTCGACGCGCTCCGGGAACGCTCCCGAGGCACCGAGGACGCCGCGGCCGACGTCGACGACCACCGCGACGACGAGACCACCGTCATCCCGGCCGTCACCGAACCCGAGGCCGCCGAGGACTACCCGGACGAGCCGACCAGTGCCAGCGACGTGTTCACGCCGGACGTGGCTCCGCAGGAGCAGGCCCTCGATCCCGCCGACGACGACCCGCCGCCGGGCGCCAAGCACGACTAGCGCGTCAGCGCGGCACGTACCTCAGTTCATTAGTGCGGCCCGCACCTCATCGTCGCTGACCTGTCCGAAGTCGGCGAACACCTGCCCAACTGCTTCGAATCGCCGCGGCGTGGCCGCAACCACCACGTCGTCGGCCTCGCCGCGTAGTCGCTCGTAGACCGATGTCGGTCCCACCGGGACGGCGACGATCACCCGCGTGGGCCCAGTGGCCCGCACCGCCCGAACTGCGGCGAGCATCGTTGCGCCCGTGGCGATGCCGTCGTCGGCAAGCACCACCGTCCTGGCCGTCAGCTGCGGTGGGGGAGCGGCACCGCGATAGGCCGCCTCACGTCGGTGGAGCTCGTCGGTCTCGGCGGCGATGACGGCTTGGAGTTGGGCGTCGGTGATGTGCAGGCTGCGCATCACCTGCTCGTTGACGACGACACCGCCTCCGCTGGCGATTGCCCCCATGGCGAGCTCGGGCCACTGCGGAACTCCAAGCTTGCGGACCACGAACGCGTCCAATGGCGCGCCCAGCCGGACCGCGATCTCGAGGCCGACCGGCACACCGCCCCTGGCCAGACCGAGGACCACGACGTCGGTTCCGGAGCAGCGGTCGGCCAGCATTTCACCGAGGACTCTGCCCGCTTCGTGGCGGTCCCGGAAGATGCGATCGACGGACTTCCCGATCACCCGAGCCTAGGCCTGAGTGTGCTTCGACCATTGCGTCATCGCGAACTCTGCGGTGAGGCGATGCCACTGGGAGTAGTTCCGCAAGAGGAAGTGCCCGGCGCCGGGAAACTCCACCCACTGGGCATCGACCCCGCGCGACGCTGCGCGGTGGGTTTGCCTCCGGGAGGCGGCGGGGTCGGTCCAGGTGTCTGCGGAGCCGTGCATGGTGAGCAGCTTGACCGGCGGCGGGATCAGGTCGCCGTCGTTCTGCGGCCACCACGGCGCCAATGCTGCGACGGCAGCCACGCGCCCCTCGGCCGCGAGGTGCGCAGCGACACGCCCGCCCATCGAGTGTCCGACGAGCACGACGGGACCGTCGCCGACGACGTCATGCATCTCCTCCAGCGCGGCTCTGGCGTCGCGGAGGGCGTCGAGGGTCCGCGGGTTCCAGCCCCTCAACCGGTACTGCACGCGTCGTACCTTCACCTCAGCTCCAACCCGGCGCTGCAACGACTGTGCCAGCATCTCGATCCGAAAGTTGGCCAGCTGCAACGCTCGCGACGGCGCGTCGCTCTTGGGGCGGCCACCAGGAAGCACCAGCACGGCAGCCTTCACGTTCGAAGTCACTACGGTGATTCGGAGCCGGCCCCGCCCCGGTTGACCGCTCTGGCAATCCGTCGCCGTAGCCGCTACGAATGAAGGTCGTGGGCATCGAGTACGAGAGCGTCGTCGACCATCCGCTGGACGAGGTGTTCGCCTGGCACACCCGACCCGGTGCGATGCCGCGGCTGGTTCCACCGTGGCAACCGATGCAGGTCGTGGCCGAGGCGACGTCGGTGGCCAACGGGCGGGCGGTGCTCGGCCTGCCCGCCGGCCTGCGCTGGGTCGCACAGCACCAAGGCGCCGACTTCGATCCGCCGTACCGCTTCGTCGACCAGCTGTCGTCGGACGGCGCGAGGTCGTGGCCACCCAGGATCATCGGGAGGTGGCGTCACACCCACGAGTTCAGCGCCGAGGGGCCGGGAGCGACGCGGGTCCACGACCGTGTCGACGCGCCGATTCCCGCGGCCGCCCTCCGATCGACCTTCGTCTACCGCCACCGCCAGCTCGCGGACGACCTCGCCGCGCACCGCGATGCGAAGGATGCTGGCCTGGAGTCGATCACCATCGCGGTCACGGGAGCATCTGGTCTCGTCGGCTCGGCCCTGACGGCGTTGCTCACCACCGGCGGCCATCGGGTGATTCGCCTGGTCAGACACGCCGCCGGCGGTCCCGACGAGCGGCAGTGGAACCCCGATGCGCCCGCGGCGGACCTGCTGACGGGCGTCGACGCCGTCGTGCACCTGGCGGGGACGTCGATCGCTGGCCGCTTCACCGATGCCCATCGCGCGGCGATCCGCGACAGCCGCATCGAACCGACGCGCAAGCTCGCCGAGGTGGCCGGGCGCGGTGAGGGCGGTCCGCGAACGTTCGTGACCGCCTCGGCGATCGGCTACTACGGATACGACCGCGGTGACGCCCTGCTGGCCGAGGACAGCGCGCGGGGCGACGGCTTCCTCGCCGACGTGGTCGCCGAATGGGAGGCCGCGACCGCACCCGCAGTCGATGCCGGACTTCGCGTGGTCCCGGTGCGCACCGGGATCGTGCAGGCAGCTCGCGGTGGCACGCTCCAGCTGATGCGACCGCTGTTCGCCGCGGGGTTGGGCGGACGACTCGGCAGCGGGCAGCAGTGGCTGTCGTGGATCGGCATCGACGACCTCATCGACGTGTACTACCGGGCGCTATACGACGAGCGGCTCACCGGGCCGGTCAATGCCGTTGCGCCCAATCCGGTGCGAAACGTGGACTACACCAAGGCACTTGCGCGGACCCTGCACCGTCCCGCGGTGCTACCCGTGCCCGCATTCGGTCCACGCCTGCTGCTGGGAAGCCAGGGGGCACGTGAACTGGCCGAGGCCAGCCAGCGGGCGTTGCCGGTCAAGCTGCAGGCGGTCGGGCATCGGTTCCGGCAGTCGCTGATCACGGAGGCGCTGGCGCACCAGTTGGGTCACGATCGGGGCTGAGCGACGTCTTCCACGAACGCCCTGACAAGTGCGTGTACGCGCTTGGTGGCGCTCTCGAGCTCTTGCGTTGTGGCGCCGCGCAATTGGTCGGCGGTGCGGCCCATTTCGGCGATCTCGTCGGCGCCGTCGCCTGTCAGCCACTTCTCCAGCAGTCCTTCGTCGACCTCGGGGTGGAACTGGATGCCCATCGTAGAGCCCATGACGAAGGCCTGGGAGGCGCTGCCGTTCCTGGCGATCTCCACCGCACCTTCTGGCACCGTGAACCGGTCGAAGTGCCACTCGAACCATGGGCCGGCAGGCACCAGGTCGGCACGCGAGGTGTCGACGTCGTACCAACCGATCTCGGGTGCGGGCGACCGCGCTACCGACCCGCCGAGCGCATGGGCGAGAAGTTGGCCCCCGAAGCACACGCCGAGCATCGGCACACCTGCCGCGTGTGCCTCGCGCACCATCGCGACCTCGGAGGTGATCCAGGACATGCCACGGTCACCGTCGTTCACCGACCAGCGTGACCCGAGTGGGACGATCGCATCGAACGACAGTGGATCTGGAAACGTCACGTCGAAGGCCGGATCTTCGGCTCGGTCAGCCGTGACGACCTCGAATGTCTGGATGTCGTAACCGCATTCGCTGAAGGCGTCGCCGAGCATCGCCTCGGGAGCATTCGGGTCGTTGTAGAGGAACAGCACCTTCTTCGCCACTGCTAGAGGATACGGGCAAGTCACTTCGCAGGTGGACCGGGCGGGGCCTGGCTTGGGGCGAGTTCGGCGCCGATCCGGCGAAAGAGCACCTCTGCGGCATTCGAGTAGTTCCCCTGATCGTCGAAGGCCTCCGGCGCGAACGTCGCGGCCACGGCGATCGCGATCTTCTTGTCCGGCAGATAGGCCTCGACGGCCGAATAACCGGCGAACATTGGATTCTGCAGCAGCCAGCCGCCGGAGATGACGAGGCCAAGACCGTAGGTATAGCCATCGACCATCGGGGCGCACGTGGTGCAACCGGGCTGGGCTCTGGTCTTGCCGCGGAGATCGGTGGACACCATCTTCTCGTAGGACGCGTGGCTCAACAGCTTGCCAGAGCCAATGCCCACCGCGGTGGCCTCGAGGTCGTAGATGTTCGACGTCTGGATCGCCCCGTGGGTGATCGTCCACGATGGGTTCCAGTAGGTGCTCTCCTCGTAGAAGGGGGTGCCCGTGGGGATCTTCAGTGCATCGCGGCGCTCCGAGGTGAAGGCATGCAGCACTGGTGCCGGAATCTCGGCGGTGTCGGAATTGGCCGTATTGGTCAGGCCGAGCGGACGCAACACCTTCTCCGACAACAGCTTCGGCATCGATTCGCCCGTCGCCTTCTCCAGCGCCAATCCGAGCAGTACGTAGTTGGTATGCGCGTAGTCCCAGTTGGTGCCCGGTTCGTAGAGCAGCGGTTGGTCGACGGCGAAGCCGAGCAGTTCGTTGGTAGTCCATGGGCGGAACGGGTCGACGTACAGCGCATCGTTCATGGCCTTGTTGCCGATGACGTAATCGACGTAGCCCGAGGTCATCTGAGCGAGTTGACCAAGGGTGACCCGGTCGGCGTGCGGAACCTGGGGCAGCCATGTCGAAATCTTGTCGTCGAGGTGCACCTTGCCTTCGTCGACGAGACGCAACAACAGGGTCGAGACGTACGAGATGGCCACGGCTCCATTGCGGAAGTGCATGTCGGTCGTGGCAGGAACTCCGGTCATCGACTCGCCGAAGGCGCTGGTGAGAATCTCACTGCCGGCTTCGGTCACCCGCACGATGACGGCCTTCAGATGCGCCTGCTTCATCACGTCGTCGACGATCCTCCTGACGGCGTCCGCCCGTTCGCCGTCGGCAGCCGGAGCCGAGCCCCGCGGGGCAGGCGTTACCGGCGCGCAACTGGTGAGCAGCAGGCCCGCGCACGCGAGCGCGCCGAGTAATCGACGGAGCGGCATGTGCAGAGCTTCTCAGCTGAAACCAGATCGGGACGCGGTATCGTTTTTTGGGTCGGTTTGTCACGAACTACGGATGCTGTGAATGATGAACATCTACACGATTGTCGTAGCCGTCACCGCCGCCGTGCACTTCGCGTTCGTCGGCTACGGCGTCTTCGGCGGTTTCCTGGCCCTGAGGTGGCCGAAGACCATCTGGCTGCATGTTGCGGTGGTCATCTGGTGTGTCGCGATCGAAGTCGTCGACTTCATCTGCCCGTTGACGGAACTGGAGCGATGGGGCAGGTTTCACGCAGGGATGGCGCCGTTGCCGACTAGCGGCTTCATCGATTACTACATCACCGGGGTCTGGTATCCGGTTGCCGATGAGAACCTGGTCCTAGGCATGGTCCTGATCTTGGTGGTCGCGTCGTGGATCTTGTTCGCGCGCAGAGCCAGGGCGTCATCCCGGCGGCTGAGCCGGACCGCTGGCTGACCCGCGGTATCGCCGTTCGGGCCGGCCCGCGCCGTACTGCAGACGCAGCTCGAGTGCGCCGACGGTCAGAAAGTGCTCAAGGTATCTCCGCGCGCTGACTCGCGAGATGCCCACCAGCTCCGCGCATTCCGCCGCCGACACTTCGCCTGCGGCCCGCACCGCGTCGAGCACCAGCTGCCCGGTGACGGCTCCGAGGCCCTTTGGCAGCGAACCGTCGGTGGCCGTGGCCGAGGAGCCGCCCTGGCTTCCGAAGAGCGGGTCGATCAGTGACTGATCGGCTCCGATCGCCGACGCCAAGGCGTCTGCCCGCGCCGCGAAGGCCGCTAGCTTGGCTTGCAACTGTGGGAATTCGAACGGCTTGATCAGGTAGTCCGCCGCGCCACCGTCGAGCGCGCCGCTGACGGTGTCGAGTTCGCGCGCCGCGGTGATCATGATGACGCCGACGGGATCGCCTGCCGAGCGAAGGCGTTGCAGTACTTCCAGACCCGTCATGTCGGGTAGGTAGACGTCGAGCAGGATGAGGTCGGGTTGGAGTGCGCCCGCCATCTCGAGAGCTTCTGCTCCGGTACGCGCGGCACCGACCGTGGTGAACCCGTCGAGGCGGTCGACGAACTTGCGGTGAATCTCCGCGACCATGAAGTCGTCGTCGACGACAAGCACCTCACGCATGGTTGGCCAGCCGCGCCGGTGGCAGCGTCACGCGGAAGCACGCACCCCCGGCTGGCGCGTCGGTCACGTCGACGGTGCCGCCGAGTTGGGCGCTCACCAGGCGAACCAACGCGAGGCCGATTCCACGTCCACCCGCCACATCGGGTTTCGACGTGACGCCGCGGGCGAAGATCTCCTCCCGAAGATGTTCGGGCACACCGGGTCCCGAGTCGGTGACGGAAACGATCATGCCGTCCGCGTCGTCGATGTGGACGGTGACCCTTGCCTCTGGCGAGCCCTCGGACACGTCGACGGCATTGTCGATGAGGTTGCCGAGCAGCGTGATGACATCGGTGGCCAAGGCCGGATCGAGTGCGGCTAGGTGCGAGTCGGTGTCGATCGTCAGCGCGACGCCACTCTCGGCGGCCAAGGACGTCTTCGCGATCAGCAGCGCGGCGACGGCCGGATCGGAAATGTGTTGGGTCACCGCATCACTGATCTCGGCGCGTCTGCGGGTCAGGGTTCCGACGAAGTCGTGCACCGAGTCGTACTCGCCGAGTTGGACAAGTCCGGAGATGGTGTGCAGTTGGTTGGCGAACTCGTGGGTCTGGGCCCGCAGGGTGTCGGTCACGCTCTTGTGGGACGACAGTTGGCCCTGCATGGACGCCAGTTCGGTGCTGTCGCGCATGGTGGTCACCGTTCCGATCCTCCTGCCCTGGCTCGTGGCGGGGCGGCGGTTCAGCGCCAAGACCTTGGTGCGGGTGACGATGACGACTTCGGATTGGGCGGAGCGGCCGTCCTCGCGCGAGGCGAGGAAGTCGGTGACCGCCGGGTCGAAGTCGACCTCGTCGACCCGCCGTCCAACGGCGTCCGGCGACACGTCCAGCAGGGCCTGCGCGCTGTCGTTGAGCACCGTGATGACACCGTCGTTGTTCACCGCGACCACCCCCTCACGGATGCTGTGCAGCAGCGCTTCCCGATGCTCGGCGAGGCTGGCGATCTCGGCGATCTCCAGCCCGCGGGTCTGTTGCTTGATGCGGCGCGACAGTAGCCACGATGCCAGCATCCCCAACGCGGCGCCGAGCCCGAGGTACACCAGCAGGCGTTCGCCCGCGCCACTGAGCAATTGCCACACCGACGGGTACGGCTCGGACACCGACACGATGGCGAGGACGACCCCGTTGATGTCGTTGATCGGTACCTGGCCTGCCAGGCTGTGAACGCCGTCGACGTCCAGATCGCCGAACCACGCCCGGCCCTGCGGGGCCTCGCTGCCGGTCAGGTTTTGAGTCCGCCCGACCCGCGACGGGTCCGAGGACACCCTGACGACGCCTGCCGGGTCGACGATCTCGGCCACTGCCGCACCCGACAGCGCGACGGCGCGGTCCACGTCGGGAGCCAAGACCTGAGCGGCGAAGGGGTCGGCGAACCGTTCGCGGACGATCGGCGTCGACGCCAGGTTCTCGGCGACGGCGATCATGCGCTGCCCGCGGACGTCCCGAAACTCCTTGGTGGATTGGTTGACCGACACCGCGGCCACGGCGACGAGCACGACGGCGACTACGACCAACTGGAAGACCAGGAACTGGCCGGCGAGGCTGCGTGTACTCCACGGTGATCGCAATGACCACAACTTCCTTTGCGTCCGAAAGAGTGACCCGTGTCACTTCAGGGTCCAGTATTGCTTCCCATCACAGTCAAGCGAATTGGGACGACCCATATGAGAGCACGACCAATGAGAACGACTCGGATCCTGGCCGTCCTGATCAGCCTGGCGATTGCGGCAGCGTTCGCGACCGGCTGCGGCGTGACGCGCGGCAATGACGAGCCGGGCCTGCATCGGCTCCGGATGATGGTGCCCAACAGCCCCGGCGGCGGCTACGACCTGACCGCCCGCACGGCGGTCAAGATCATGCAGGACGACAAGATCACCGGTCGCATCGAGGTGTTCAACGTCATTGGCGCAGGCGGCACGGTAGCCATGGCTCGGCTGATGAACGAGAAGGGCAACGGCGACCTCATGATGATGATGGGGCTCGGCGTGGTCGGCGCGGTGTACACGAACGGGTCCTCGGCGCTGGCGACGAATGCGACGGCACTCGCCAAGGTCGTCGAGGAGCAGGAGGGCATCCTGGTCCCCGCCGATTCACCGTTCAAGACCGTCGGCGACTTCGTCGCTGCGTGGAAGGCCGATCCGGCCAAGATCACCATCGGTGGCGGCTCTTCGCCCGGCGGCCCCGATCATCTGTTCCCGATGGAGACGGCGCGTGCCGTCGGGGTCAATCCGAAAGAGGTCAACTTCGTCTCCTATGACGGCGGCGGCGACCTTCTGACCGCACTGCTCGGCAAGAAGATCGCGGCGGGAACCTCAGGCCTCGGCGAGTACGTCGAC
>NZ_JAVRQA010000212.1:0-7871 GCF_032161845.1 Mycobacterium sp. | reverse complement strand
AGGTGTTGTGGGCACTTGCGAGCCGGGAGATGTCGGTCAACGACTTGGCCGCTCATATCGGCAAACCTGCCCCCTCCGTGTCCCAGCACTTGGCGAAACTTCGGATGGCTCGGTTGGTTCGCACCCGTCGCGAGGGCACCACGATCTTCTACAGCTTGGACAACGACCACGTCGGACAACTTGTCACCGACGCGGTGTTCAACGCCGAACACGCGGGGCCGGGTGTCCCCGGCCACCACCGCGAGACCGCCGACCTTGCTGCCCTGCACCCCACAGCCACGGCCACCAGTTCCATCCGCGCCCGGTCGGAAGGACACCGCACATGACTCATGACTCCGAACCGACACCCAACGTCGGGCACAACCACGCCTCGGTCCATGATCATGACGGCCACGGGCACAGCCACGACGGGTGGGGCGGCAAGTTCGGTGCCGCAATCCGAGAGGTGTTCGCCCCGCACAGTCACGACGCCTCCGACAGCATCGACGGTGCATTGGAGTCCAGCGCCGCGGGCATCCGCGCGGTGAAGATCAGTCTGCTCACTCTCGGCGCGACGGCCATCGCACAGATCGTCATCGTGATGATCTCCGGATCGGTCGCGCTACTGGCCGACACCATTCACAACTTCTCCGACGCCCTCACCGCGCTCCCACTGTGGATCGCGTTCGCCCTTGGGACCAAGGCTGCCACCCGGCGTTACACGTACGGATTTGGCCGCGCTGAAGACCTCGCAGGACTTTTCGTCATCGCGATGATCACCCTGTCGGCCATCGTCGCCGGAGTCGAATCCATTCGCCGACTGATCAACCCCGTTCCGATCCAGCACCTCGGCTGGGTGGCTGCCGCAGGGCTGATCGGGTTCATCGGCAATGAGCTGGTCGCGATGTACCGCATCCGCGTCGGGCGTCAGATCGGCTCGGTAGCGCTGGTCGCCGACGGACTACACGCCCGCACCGACGGCTTCACCTCGCTGGCCGTGCTGTTCGGCGCAGGTGGTGTGGCACTTGGGTTTCCGCTGGCTGACCCGGTCATCGGCTTGCTCATCACAGTGGCAATACTCGTGGTGCTGCGCACGGCGGTCCGCGACGTGTTCCTTCGCCTCATGGACGGTGTCGACCCGCAATTGGTCGACACCGCAGAGGCAGCGTTGGCCGCTGAGCCTGGCGTCACCGCCGTCCGCAGCGTGAAGATGCGTTGGCTCGGACATCGGCTGCACGCCGATGCTGAACTGGACATCGACCCCAGCACCAGCCTCAACGAAGCTCACTGGATCGCCCACCATGCTGAGCACACCCTGACCCACGCCGTCCCGAAACTATCGTCCGCGCTCGTCCATGCCTACCCCGAAGCACCCGACACCGTGCCGCATGGGCGGCGATTCGTCGACCCGCTACCGGACTACCCCCCGTCGAGCTGAAACTCGATCATCGCGGCGACGGTCTCGACGGCATCCCTCAGCGCGGTCAGGCGCGCCGCCGCCGACGGCGCCTCTAGCACCGAGTACCGGTCGGCCTGGCCCATCGGCACCCGGGATGACAACGCGTACAACCGCTTTCCCGCGTCGTCACCGGGCTCGGGCTCACCGAGCAACTCCTGCCGGGGCGGCAGCGTCGCGTGCCGCGCCGACGCGATGCGCTCGAACATCTCCATCACCCGGTCCTCGACGACACCGATGTCCCCACCTGTGACGGTCGGCCCCGACTCGTCCGGCCACGGCTCGACGTCGGCCCGGGGGTAGGGGTCGTCGTCGAGCCACGATTTCACCCGAATCCGTTCGCGCATGTCACATTCGAGGCGGTAACGGCCGTCGCCGAAGTCCTGACAATTCACGATGTGCGCCATCGCGCCGACATCGCAACGCGCATCGCCGCCACCGACTTCGCGGCCTGCGGCGATCAGGACGACACCGAACTCCATCGCACCGTTCAGGCATTCGCGGACCAGCGCACCGTAGCGCGGCTCGAAGATCCGCAGCGGCAGGTCCTCGCCGGGCAGTCGGACGGACTCCAGCGGGAACATCGGCCTGATCGTCATCTATGCCAGTTACCCGCCGTCGGACCTACAGAACCAGCTCGGCGATCAACGCATCCACCACGGCCCGCAGATCGCCGTCGTTGTCTTCGGCCACTCGACGCTGGCGTTGATAGGACGCCCCCGCGTGGTAGATGCCGGACACCTGGGCCAATTCGTCGGCACAGCCCAACGACTTCGCGACCGGCTCAAGCCGGTTCAGCAGCTCGTCGAGATCCTCGGTGACCAGTCGCTCGTTGCTGTTCTCGTCGAGGATGATCACCGCGTCGAGGCCGTATCGGGCTGCGCGCCACTTGTTCTCCTGCACGTGCCACGGCGGCATCGTCGGCAGGTGCTCGCCGGCATCGAGCCGACGGTCCAAGTCGACGATCAGGCAGTGCGTCAGCGCCACCAGCGCCCCGAGTTCGGTGATGTTGGAGATGCCGTCGAGAATGCGGACCTCGATGGTGCCGAGATGCGGCGAAGGCCTGATGTCCCAGCGGATCTCGTTCATGTGATCGATGATGCCGGTCTTCTTCTGGTCATGAACGAACTGCTCGAACTGCGACCACTCCTGGAAGTGGAAGGGCAGACCCGCGGTCGGCAACTGCTGAAACATCATCGCGCGATTGCTGGCGTACCCGGTGTCCCCGCCGTCCCAGTAGGGCGATGACGCTGACAGCGCCAGGAGATGCGGGTACTGGTTGAGCAACGAGGTGATGATCGGCATCACCCGGTGCGCCGACGAAACCCCGACGTGGACGTGGACGCCCCAGATCAGCATCTGCCTGCCCCACCACTGGGTGCGCTTGATCAGCTCGGCGTAGCGCGGCGCGTCGGTCAGCTGCTCGGCAGACCACTTGGCGAACGGATGTGTTCCCGCACAGAACAACTCCATGCCCCGGTCACGCACGATCCGGCGGGTAGGCCCCAGCGTGGCGCGCAGATCGTCCATCGCGTCAGCGGAGTTGTCACAGATGCCGGTGACGATCTCAACGGTGTTGCGCAGCAATTCCTTGTGCACGTGCGGGCTTTCGCCGATCTCGGCAATGACCGCGGCCGCTTCGTTGCTCAGTTCCCGCGTCTCGCGGTCGACCAGTGCGAACTCCCACTCGACGCCGATCGTCGGCCGGGCGGAGCCGGCGAAGTCGATCCGTTGCGGCCTCGAGCTGGACATGGCCTCACTCGGGGGAAATGACACCGCACGCCACCCGCTTACCAGCGTCGCCGGTGGCCATCGTCGCCTCATCGGGACCCGGCGTGCCATTGACCTGCTGGTAGCGCTCCGGCGGGATGTTCGCGAAGTTGTCGGCCTTCTCGTGAATGATGATGGCCGTCTTCGCGCCTGCTTGCAGATCAGCCGCGGTGAACGCGTCGGTGGTGGTAACCAACATCGCCGAACCGTCGCCACGGACCTGCAGCGAGGCCAGGTCGCCGCTGGCCGGGTGCGTGGTGTGGCCACCGACCTGGAAGTGCGCGCCCGCGGAGTTGAAGTCCGCGGGGGCACCTCCGGCCGGTGCGACCGAGTTGGGCTCGCACTTGCCCACCGAGTGGATGTGCAGTCCGTGGAAGCCGGGGGCCAGCTGGCCGGGCGCAGTGGTCTTCACCGTGAGCGTGGCGTAGCCACCGGAGAACACGATGTCAGCGGTGGCCACCGAGGTGCCGTCAGCCGTCTTCAGGTCGGCAATGAGGGTCTCGCCGGCCGCGGGCGTGGGCTCTTCGCTGGTGCCTTTCTCACCGGCGGCCGACGGCGGCGGCGAGCCGGTCCAGACCGGAGGGGTGGTGCCGGGCTGAGTGGCGACCGGCTCGGACGGCGAGCAAGCGGCCGCGATCGGAACGACGAGTGCCGCAGCGGCGAGAAGGCGAAGCGGGGCAGAGATCGGCATGCCCGAAAGCCTAACCGGTGACGGCCACGATCACGCCGGGCGGTTGCTCTGCGACCGCAGGTGTCCTCGGTTCCACGGCCGCCTGGAGCAGACCGCCGATCTCGTCGGCGGCCTCCTTCTCCCCCGGTGCCTCGCCGAAGTACACGGTCGTCGCGGTGACACCCTCGAGCGCGAGGTTCCCAGTCTCGGTCACGTTCCACTCCGCGTCGCGCAACCGGGTGGCGGTTTGATCGGCCAGACCGGCGACGTCAGACAGGTTGTAGACCCGCACGTCGGGCTTGGCGGCCGTGGGTGCGGAGGTTTCCGACGTCGCAGACGCGGTGGTCGTGGTTGTCGCGGTGGAACTCGACGAGCTGCTGTCGCTGTCATCGCTGCCACCGATGGCCTGGAAGCCGACCAGCAGAAAGACCACACCCAGGAACAGCAGCACCATGACCATGGCGCGCAGTGGCAACCCGGAGGAGTCTCGTTGATTCATCGCACTCACTGTATCGAGCCGCGGTCTTCTGGCGTAAAAGCCCTAGGTACCGATCACGTCACGTCGAAGCCGAGGCGGCGCGCCGCCCGCGCCTTCTGGCGGCTGGCCCGCAGCCGGCGTAGCCGCTTGACCAGCATGGGGTCGGCCGCAAGCGCCTCCGGCCGGTCGACCAACGCGTTCAGGACCTGGTAGTACCGCGTCGCTGACATGGAAAACAGTTCTTTGATCGCGTCTTCCTTGGAACCCGCGTACTTCCACCACTGCCGTTCGAACGCAAGGATGTCGTGTTCGCGGCGAGTCAGGCCGTCGGCGAGAGCCGCGTCGTCCCCGGACTTTTCAGTCCGCGCAATGGCGCCGTCCATTTGCTCTCTGGACCCTTCCCCGCATTCAAGACATTCCGGTGGTGTCGGCCAACATTGAACCACGGCGGACGGAGTTGAGCCGTGAGCCTTGCCCGCGAGTCGGCTGACTTAAGCTTGCGAACCATGGCCGTAGTACCAATCCGCATCGTGGGAGATCCCGTCCTGCACACCGCGACCAGTCCCATCCCCGTTGGCGACGACGGGTCGCTGCCCCCGGACGTGGCCGATCTCATCAACGATCTGTACGAAACGATGGACGCCGCCAACGGTGTCGGGTTGGCCGCCAACCAGATCGGGATATCCAAGCGCGTGTTCGTCTACGACTGCGCCGACGAGCGCGGCCGCGCGACCCGTCGTCGCGGCGCGATCGTCAATCCGGTACTCGAGACCTCCGAGGTGCCCGAGACGATGCCCGACCCCGACAACGACGACGAGGGTTGTCTGTCGGTTCCCGGCGAATCGTTTCCGACCGGCCGCGCCAGCTGGGCCCGCGTCACCGGGCTCGACGCCGACGGCACGCCCATCACCTTGGAGGGCAACGGACTGTTTGCTCGGATGCTCCAGCACGAGACCGGTCACCTCGACGGCTTCCTCTACATCGACAAGCTGATCGGTAGGCACGCCCGCGCGGCGAAGCGCACCGTGAAGGCCAACGACTGGGGGGTGCCGGGGCTCAGCTGGACTCCCGGCGAGGACCCCGATCCGTTCGGGCACTAGGTCCGGCGGGCAGGAGCGGAGCGACACGGGAATGACGAATGTGCCCGAGTTGCCCGCGGTCGGCACCAGGGTCAGCCTGCGATACCGCCTACCTGCGGGTTCGGTGCCACCCATGAGCGACGTGGTGGGCCATCTGCTCGAGGTGGGCCCCACGCTGCGGGTCAAGACCAAGGCTGGTGACGTCGTCACCATCGCGGTGGCCGACGTCGTGTCGCTCAGACCGCTGTCGGCTGCACCGGTCCGCAACCGCGACATCCGCAACCTCGAGCACGCCGCGGCGCTCGCGTGGCCCGGGGTTGAACAACTCTGGCTCGGCGGCTGGCTCCTGCGGTTCGGCCATGGCGTCACTCGGCGGGCGAACTCGGCAGTGCCGTTGCTTCCCACGCCCGGCGAGCACGTGGGCGAGATCACCGACTGGTATGCCGCGCGCGGAGTGCCGCCGCTGTTGGCCGTACCGGATCGGCTCGCCCACGTGCCGCCCGGCCAGCCGACCGACGGCGAGAACATCGTCATGACAAGGCGATTGACCGCGGAGACGGTCGCACCTTCGGTGACGTTGACGGTGGAACCCGATGACGAGTGGTTGAGCCTGCACCCGCGCAAGGTGCCCGTCGACGTGCTGACCGCCGTCGTCGATGGCGAGGTGGTGTTCGGGCGCGTCGCGGGCGCCGCGGTCGGTCGGGGTGCCGTCACCGTCGCACCGGACGGCACCCACTGGGCCGGGCTGTCGTCGGTCCACGTCGTCGAGGACGCCCGCCGCCGCGGCGTGGCGCGGTCACTGTGCGACGCACTGCTGGCTTGGGCCGTCGAACGGGGGGCCACCCGCGCCTACGTGCAGGTCCTCAGCGACAACGTCGCGGCGACGAAGCTCTACGAGTCGATGGGGTTCAGCGAGCACCACCGGTCTCGCTACGTGTCGCTAAGGTGACCGCGTGCGACTGGCCACCTGGAACGTGAACTCGATCCGCTCCCGCATCGACCGGGTGACCGACTGGCTGGAACGCGCCGACGTCGACGTGCTGGCGATGCAGGAGACCAAGTGCACCGACGCGCAGTTTCCGACCATGCCGTTCGCGGCCCTCGGCTACGACGTCGCACACGTCGGGTTCAACCAGTGGAACGGCGTGGCGATCGCCTCGCGGGTCGGCCTCGACGACGTCCAGCTCGGCTTCGACGCGCAGCCCGCCTGGAGCGACGTCGCAGAGGCCAGGGCAATCGGAGCGACGTGCGGCGGAGTGCGGGTCTGGAGCCTGTACGTCCCCAACGGCCGCACGGTCGAAGACCCGCACTACGCATACAAACTGGAATGGCTTGCCGCACTGAGGAATACCGCTTCGAGCTGGCTGACCGACGATCCCGCGTCGCCAATCGCGCTCGTCGGGGACTGGAACATCGCCCCGACCGACGACGACGTCTGGGACGTCCTGGCCTTCCAGGGCAGCACCCACGTCACCGCCCCCGAGCGGGCGGCGTTCACCGCGATCCAGGACGCGGGTTACGTCGACGTGGTGCGGCCCTTCACGCCGGGCCCTGGGACCTACACCTACTGGGACTACACCCAGCTGAGGTTCCCAAAGCGCCAAGGCATGCGCATCGACTTCATCCTCGGCTCACCCGGTCTGGCGTCCCGTGTCACCCACGCCGAGATCGCCCGCGACGAACGCAAGCCGGGCAAGAAGGGCACCCCGGCGCCCAGCGATCACGCGCCGGTATTGGTTGACCTCGGTACTTAGTCAGCCGAAGAGCTCATTCAGCCGAAGAGCGGAAGCGCGCGCTTGCGAGCCAGGGCGTCCATCCCGCGTTGGATGCTGTTCTGCACCTCCCGATATTTCTGATCGACGTAGCGGTCGTCGTCGGCACGCGCGGGATCGGCGTCGACTTCCACCGCAGGCATGAAGCGAGTCCTGATCTTGGCGGGCAGCGGAAGTTGTGGCAGCGCCGCCGGCGCGATACCCCACGGCAGCGAGATCGCCAACGGGAACACCTTCAGCCGTAGGATCTTGTCCAGTTTCAGCGCCTTGGACAATCGATCGCCCCTCATCAGGACCGGCATTGCGTCGGCGCCGCCGACCGTCGCGATCGGCACGATCGGCACGCCGGCCCGAATCGCCATCTTCACGAACCCCGTGCGCCCAGCCAGATTCGCTTCGTCACGCTCCCGCCACGGCCGCAGCGAGTCGACCTCGCCGCCCGGCCACAGAGCGACGTCCCTGCCCTCGGCCAGGGCGGTCGCGATCGAGTCCGGCGCCGCGGGCAGCACCCCCATCGCGCGGAAGTACCTACCTATCAACGGGATCGCCATCAGTGCATCGTGGGCAGTGCCGTGCAGTGGGCGCTCTTGTCCGAAGCGGCGCCACCACTGCACCCCGACCGTCCACGCGTCCCAGACGAACGGCGCACCGGAATGAATGCCCACCA
>NZ_JAVRQA010000211.1:0-7923 GCF_032161845.1 Mycobacterium sp. | reverse complement strand
ATCGAGTCGGCCTTGGTCCTCACTCTGGCTGGCAAGGTAAAACCCCGCACCGAGGTCAGTGACCGCGAGACGACCATACGACCAGATCTGACTGTGGATCGCCTGCTCTCGTCGGCGACGGTTGCAGTGGTCGTCGCCGTCGCCGTGTACGCCGTGTTCTCGCTCCGGAATCAGATCGACATCCCGCTGCCATACGGCAGCCAGCGCATGTGGTCGATCGCGGCGATCGGCGTTGCCCTCACTGGGTTTGCGAACCTCTGGTCGCTGTTCAGACGCGGCGGAAACAGCTTTCTGCGCCTGAGTCCCGATGGGTTCGAGTTTGGGCAGGGGGTCTCGTCGGTACGAGGGGAGTGGAACGACGTCGTCGACTTCGCTGACCGCCGGGTCGGAAAGGCGCGACCAGTGCGAGGCACGCTATTCGTCGAGTTCGGTGACGGAAGGGTTCGCACCCAGGCCATCGACTCCTACACGCCCAAAGGTGAGGCGCTTCGTCGCTTGGTGCGCTACTACTGGATCAATCCCGACAAGCGCGACGAACTGGCCACCGGCCGAACGGTCGAAAGGCTCAACGAGTTCGAGGGCAAGTCATGATGACGTCGATCCGAAACCGGTGGTGGATCTTCGGTGCAGCGTCGTTGGTGGTGGTCGTCGCCGTCGTCGTCGCACTCGTGGTTTCGACGCGTAGACAGCCGGCTCAACCGCAATCGCCACCATCCCTTGGGCTTCCGCCGCAACTGCTGCTCACGGCGTCGATGCGCAGGGAGCCCGTGCCCGGCTGGAAGACATCGTCGGAGGAACTCGGTTTCCCGCCGGGCACGATCCCCAAAGTCATTGGAAACATCGGTGACAACGCCTACTTCCTCGGCATCACGGGCACCGGTTGGTGGTTGGTTGGGCTCGACGTGTCCACGGGGCGCCGCACCTTTGCACCGCTCGAGCTGGGCCGGTCTGATGACGCCCTTTCCTTCGACTGTTTCGTCAACGGCCCGACGATGGTGTTGTGCCTGCGGCAGGATCGAGATCCTGCCAAGCTGGCGCGGGCGTGGGTCGTGGATTCCAGCAAGGGGCAGTTGTTGTTCGACGGCGCAACTCAATTGCGATTGTCGTCAAACCAAGGGGAGCCGATGGTCGAGCAACGGGGCGACTTCGCTCTCGCAACCGTGAGTGGTGAAGGCGTCCACGGCGTCGGACCTCACGCCGAGCTCACGTGGTTCGTCCCGGGCCGCGGATCGGTATCCCAGGAAAGGAACTGGAACCGCGATTCGCCGCCCCAGCCAATAGCCGTTCAGGGCGGAGCAGGTTCGTCCCCCACGGATGTGGTGTTTTCGATCGCAGACGGCAAAGTCGTGAAACCTGCGGTGCCGCAGGGTGGGCTGTTCGGGCTGGCATTCGTCTATCCGGGTGGGTTCGGCTACGAATACTCGTCGGCGGCCGACTACACCTGGGATCGGGTGGCCTTGTTCGATTCGTCCGGCCAAGTGTTGGGTCGACGAGAGCTCGAGGGCACCATCCTCACCGGCTCGCGCGATATCCCCTTGTTGCAGGGAAAGTCGTCTGACACCGTCGTCAGCCTCGACGGTCGAAAGCTCCTCGAACTGCCCAAGTCAACCGTGATGCCCTATACACGGCTGATCGGGGAGCGGCTCTTGATCGAAGCGGGCGGTGAGCGCGAGAAGAGTTGGCGGCAATACGATTTGCGCACCGGCGCGAGCGCCAAGACATGTGATGTCGAGGGCCTCGGCTATTACTACATCGCATCGGATGGCGACGTAGCGTTGATCAGAAGCGACGGGGCGGTGGCCCGCGCGTTCGACCTCTCGACGTGCGATGAGCTGTGGCGGCTTCCCGGTGAAACGCAGAGCGAAGGCAAGGACGTATGGCGGGTCAACACCACGCTGATTCAGCGCACCAATGACGAGTTGTTCTCGTTGGTGGCACCGGCCTAGACGAGACATCGGCGCGCTCCCGTCTCAACGGTTCGCTACGACCGGCCCGTCCGACGACGGGCTGGGACTGTTTTACTCAGCGCCGGACGCGGTGCTAGCGACCTGATTTGCCGCGCGGAACACCCCTGAACGGATGTTAGCGTCGAGAGGCAGTCACTTCGGTCAGTAGGCACGAGATCTTCGCCATGGGCGGCGACATGCTCGGCGGTTGGACGTTCGGCTATGTCGGCGGCATCATCGGCAACATAGTGTGCCCGGGATGAACGCCCTTCCCATCGCCATCCTGTGCGGTCTGCTGTTCGGCGCACTTGGAGTGCTCGCCACGGTGTGGACAGTGATCAGCGCCCTTCACGGTGATTTCTTGACAGCTGTTGCGACTCTGGGCTTCTCGATGTTTTGCATCGGCTTCATCGTCCCATTCGCAAAAGCCGTTCCTGGCAGGATCAATCCGCGCGGACAGTTCGATGAGTTGGGTACCACCATCCGGCCCGATCGGGGAGTGGACGGGCCAATCCAGGTCTCTCTTCTAGGGCTGTTCATCGGCGGTGGAATGTTCGCGGTCCTCGCTCCACTAGACAAGCTGGACATCCCGGTTCCGCGGGAGATGCGGCTGTATCTACCGTTCGTAGCTGGAGTGGCCGCGATATTGGCTGCACTCACCGTATGGCGAACACTGCGGCGCGGAAGCTCCAAGTACATCCTCTTGACGCCCTCTGGATTTGAAATCGCGCAGGGTTGGCGGCTACAGGCCGGCGACTGGGCCGACGTGAAGGACATCACGGATTCAGCGCCGGACCAACCAGCTGCAACGTCAGGTGCCGTCGTGTTCGTGATGTCCGATGGGAGCAGCCAGTCGATCGCGGCCGCCTCCATCACTCCGGACGGACATTCACTTCGTCGACTCGTCGATTTCTATTGGCAGCATCCCGCTGACCGCTCGGAACTCACCGACGGACGAGCTTTGCGGCGGCTCGCGAATGAGCAATTCGACGTCGCCTAGACGCGACTTCGGCGCGCTCCCGTTCGCTGACCGAACGAAAACGCGCCGAAACCGCTTGTTGATCAGGCAGCGGGCTTGATCGCTTGCGCCCCGCCACCGACGGTCAGGATCGCGCCGTTGACATAGCTCGCGGCGGGCGATGCCACGAACGTCACGACGTTGGCGATCTCGTCGGCCTCGGCGGTGCGGCCCAATGCGGTCGTGCGGCCAAGGCCCTCGATGAGGTCACCTTCGAAGTCGGCGGTGCCAGGTGTCTGGGTCGGGCCGGGGGCGACGGCGTTCACGCGCACACCCTGAGCGCCGAACTCATCTGCCCACAGCTTTGTGAGCAGTTCCAGCGCCGCCTTGCTTGCGCCGTAGATGCCCGCACCTGCGGCGGGCGTCGTGGCGGCAACCGTCGTCACGTTGATCACCGAACCGCCGCCGCGCGCGATCATCCCGGGAACCAGCTTCTGCACCAGCACGTAGGGCGCCTTCAGGTTGGTGTTGATCTGATCGTCGAAATCGGCGTCGGTGGTGTCGAACGTCGGCGCGAAGCGGTAGATGCCCGCGTTGTTCACCAGGATGTCCACTGCGCCAGCCTCGTCGGCAAGGCGGCGGACGTCCTCGGCGACCGACACGTCGGCGGCGACGAAACGTGCTTTACCGCCAGCGTTCTCGATCTCCTGAACCGTCTTCGCGCCGCGCTCGGCGTTGCGGCCGTGGACGACGACCTCGGCGCCTTCGGCGGCCAGTTGGGTCGCGATGGCGTACCCGATGCCTGCGGTGGCACCGGTTACCAATGCCGTCTTTCCAGTGAGTGTGTTCGTCATGGGACTCGCCTCCTGGGCGTTGAAGTTGTGGTGAAGCCATTCACCACAAGCCCCGTATTGGAACTTTTATTCCATAACCCGGCGGGCCTCGCGAGGGGGGCGCTAGGCGGTCAGGGCGACCGAGGCTTCTGCGGTGTAGCAGAGGAACGTCAACGTCTCTTCGAGGTACAGCTGCACGGTGGTGGCGTCGTGGGACAGGTAGCCGATCGACACGTCGGTGCCGAGCTGCAGGTCGAAGTCGCCACCGCGGGTGGAGAGGACGAACGCCCCGTCGATGGCAGGCGCCCAGATGATCTCGCCGTCGATCAGGCGGTTGAGGTGCTCGCGGATCGGATAACCGTGCTCGGTGGTCTCGCTGACCTGGGTGTAGACGTCCGCGGACAGCAGCACGCAATAGGGCCCGTCGACGCCGGCCAGCCGAAGCTCCGACAGCGCCTGGCTGATCACGTCCGGGATCTCCCGCGGATCGGCGGGCAGGGCCAGCGCCGGATTGGAGCTGCACTTGCGGATGCCGTCGATGGACGCCGCGCCGTAGCCCTCGAAGATCGCCCGGTCCTCGGCAAAGGCGAGCTGCTTCGCGGCTTCCTTGACCGGATCCCAGTCGGAGTCCTGCGAGCCACGCTCGACGTCGTCGACGTCGGTGCGCGAGATGGTGAACGGCACCCGCAACCGAACCAGCGGCCTGCTCTCGCGGAGGTGCGCCACCACGCCTTCGCCCGGGGGTGCGACGTCGACCAGGTGGCCGGTGCTGACCGCCGCCTTCGCGGGACCGCCGGGGTCGCTCACGTCGACGACGCGGCGCCCGGCGATGTGCCGCTTGAAGGTCCGGGTCGCCTCCAATTCGATTTCTTCCCAAGCCTCTTCGGTGATCGGCGCCAGGTCGCGGTAGAGGTTGTTCATTGTGATTGTCCTTTCAAACTGCCGATCGACAGGGAGCCGGTGGAGATGGAGGCTACTTCGGGTTCGTCGGGCTCCGAATCCGGCAGCGGCGGTGGGTCGTCGAGGAAGTCGGCCGACGGTGTGAAGAACATCGTGCCGGTAATCGCGGTCGAGAAGTCCAGAATGCGGTCGGTATTGCCTGGCGGATCGCCGATGAACATGTTGCGCAGCATCCGCTCGGTGACCGTCGGGGTACGCGAATACCCGATGTAGTACGTGCCGTACTCGGACTTGCCGAGTTCGCCGAAGGGCATGTTGTGCCGCACGATCTTCAGCTCGTTGCCGTCGGCGTCGGAGATCACGTTGAGCGCCAGATGGGAATTAGCGGGCTTCTCGTCATCGTCCATTTCGATGTCTTCGAGCTTGGTCCGGCCGATCACCCGTTCCTGCTCGGTGACTGGCAGCGCGTCCCACCCGCCCATGTCGTGCAGGTACTTCTGCACGTGCACGTAGGACCCGCCGGCGAAGTCGGGATCCTCCGCACCAATGGACGTGGCCTTGACCGCCACTGCGCCAGCGGGGTTCTCGGTGCCGTCCACGAATCCCATGAGGTCTCGGTTGTCGAAGAACTTGAAGCCCTGAACCTCGTCGACGACGGTGATCGCGCCTGCCATCGCGTTGACGATGCGCTTGGCGAGTTCGAAGGCGTAGTCGAGCGAGGTGGCCTTGATGTGAAAGAGGAGATCCCCCGGCGTGGAAGGGGCGGAATGCCGCGGACCCTGCAGTGCCATGAACGGATGCAGCTCGGCGGGGCGGGGCCCGGCGAAGAGTCGGTCCCAGGCGTCCGAGCCGATGGAGGTCACCAGTGAAAGCAGTCGGCTAGGGTCGCGGAACCCAACTGCGCGCACCAGTCCGGACAGGTCGCCGAGGGCGTCGTGGACCACCGCCTCACCACCGTCGTCGATGGTGGCCACCAGAAAGATGGCTGCTGGCGTGAGCGGTGCCGTTACGGGCTGTGGCAACGGAGCGGACACAAATCGACCCTAGCGTGACGCTCCGCGAAAACGCCCGTCAAGATACAAAGATGGCAGCTAGCCCCCAAGGCCTCTGTGAGTTCATCGACGCGTCCCCGTCGCCCTTCCACGTGTGCGCCACCGTTGCGCAGCGGCTACGCGGGGCGGGTTACACCGAACTCTCCGAGTCTCAACCATGGCCGTCGGACGGTCCCGGTTACTTCGTCGTGCGGGCGGGGTCGTTGGTCGCATGGAAGTCTGGCGACGGCGGCGCTCCGTTCCGCATCGTCGGAGGGCACACCGACAGTCCGAACCTGCGGGTCAAGCAGCACCCCGACCGGTCCGTGGCGGGGTGGCGGGTGGTCGCGCTCGAGCCGTACGGCGGGGCGTGGCTGAACTCGTGGCTGGATCGCGACCTCGGGATCAGCGGCCGGCTGTCGCTCAGGAACGGCTACGGCGGGCAGGAGCGAAGCGACCCGGGGAATCATTCAGGCGTCGAGGACCTGCTCGTCCGCATCGACGATCCGATCCTGCGGGTGCCGCAGCTGGCGATTCACCTCTCCGACGATCGCAAGGGCGTGACGCTCGACCCGCAACGCCACGTCAACGCCGTCTGGGGCGCAAGTCCGTCGGGCAGCGCGGCCCGGCCATTCGTCGACTACGTGGCGGAGCGCGCCGACGTGGACCCAGCCGACGTGCTGGCCGCCGATCTGATGACCCACGACCTGACTGCCTCGTCGCTCGTCGGCGCCGACCGCGATCTCATCAGCGCGCCTCGGCTGGACAATCAGGGCACCTGCTACGCCGGGCTCGAGGCGTTCCTGGCCGTCGAGCCGGGCGGCTACGTCCCCGTGCTGGCGCTGTTCGACCACGAAGAGGTGGGCTCGACGTCGGATCACGGCGCGCAGTCCGAGCTTCTACCGACGGTGCTGGAGCGCATCACCCTGGCCGGGGGCGGCACGCGAGAAGACTTCCTGCGCCGCATGTCTGGCTCGATGGTTGCCTCGGGCGACATGGCCCATGCGACGCACCCCAACTACCCCGAACGGCACGAACCGAGCCACCTCATCGAGGTCAACGGCGGCCCGGTGCTCAAGGTGCAGCCAAACCTGCGGTACGCCACCGACGGCCGGACCGCGGCGGCATTCGCGCTGGCGTGCGCCCAGGCCGGGGTGCCGATGCAGCGCTACGAGCACCGCGCCGACCTGCCGTGTGGGTCGACGATCGGGCCGATGACTGCCGCCCGCACCGGGATCCCGACGGTCGACGTCGGGGCCGCACAACTGGCGATGCACTCGGCGCGGGAGTTGATGGGCGCGAGGGACGTCAACGCCTATGCCATCGCATTGCAGGCATTTCTGTCACCGGTGTGATCTAGCGTCGGGGCATGAGTCTCGACATTGCAATGGTGACCTTCGACTGTTCCAATCCCGATTCGCTCGCGGCATGGTGGGCCGACGCCGTCGGAGGTGAGGTGAATGCGGTGGCTCCTGGCGAATTCGTCATGCTGGCCCGCCCGAACGGTCCGACGCTTGGCTTCCAGAAGGTGCCCGATCCCACGCCAGGAAAGAACAAGGTCCACCTGGACCTGCACGCCGCCGACAAGGAGGCCGAGGTCACCCGACTGGTGTCGGCGGGGGCCACGGAGACTGGCCGGAACAGCTTCGGTCCTGACTTCGAGTGGGTGGTGCTCGCCGACCCGGAGGGCAATGCCTTCTGCGTCGCCGGTTAGCCGCGCGCGTTCAATCGGCCCCCAAGGCAATAGAATGACTTCGTGACGTCCGGGTTCTCCCACGAAGTGGACACTGTCGAGCAAGCTTCTACCACCCCCGATCAGCCGCAGCCGTTCCGCGAACTCGGTCTCAAGGACGACGAGTACCAGCGGATCCGCGGCATCCTTGGCCGTCGGCCCACCGATGCCGAGCTCGCCATGTACTCGGTGATGTGGAGCGAGCACTGCTCCTACAAGTCGTCCAAGGTGCATCTGAAGTACTTCGGTGAGACCACGACCGACGAGATGCGCGCAGGCATGCTCGCGGGCATCGGCGAGAACGCCGGCGTCGTCGACATCGGCGACGGTTGGGCCGTCACCTTCAAGGTCGAGTCGCACAACCATCCCTCCTACGTCGAGCCGTACCAGGGCGCAGCCACGGGCGTCGGCGGGATCGTCCGCGACATCATGGCCATGGGTGCCCGTCCGGTCGCGGTGATGGATCAGCTGCGCTTCGGCGCCGCCGACGCGCCAGACACCCGTCGGGTGCTCGACGGCGTGG
>NZ_JAVRQA010000210.1:0-4211 GCF_032161845.1 Mycobacterium sp. | reverse complement strand
CGGCGACCGACACGGCGGTAACGATGTCGTTGCTCCATACGGCGCCGGTGAGGCCGTACGGTAGTTCATTGGCCTGCGCCACCGCCGCGTCGAGGTCGGTGAATCGCAACACCGATAGAACGGGGCCGAAGACTTCTTCGCGGGCAACGGTCATCGACATGTCGACATCGGTGAACACCGTTGGTTCGACATAGAACCCAGCCTCGAACTCCTTCCCCAAGGGGCGTCCTCCGCCGGTGACGAGTCGGGCACCTTCACGTTTCGCCGATTCGATGTAGTGATGCACCTTGTCATACTGAGCCGACGACACCAGGCAGCCCATCTCGGTGGACGGATCCAACGGATGACCGATCTTGATCGACTGCAGTCGCTCGGTCAGTCCGGACACGACCTCGTCGTGAAGAGAATCGTGCAGGAAGAGTCGGGTCGTAGAGCCGCATGATTGCCCTTGGCTCCAATGGCAATTCATGCCGAACGCCGCACCTTCGACGACAGCCGCAGGATCGGCGTCCTGACACACGATCATCGCGTTCTTGCCGCCAAGTTCGAGCGTGACGTGCTTGATGCCGGCCTCGGCTGCCGCAGCAACCACCTTCTGGCCGGTCGACACGCTGCCGATGAGCGCGATGCGCTTGACCCCGCGGTGTCGGACTAGTGCGTCGCCCGCGATTGCGCCGCTGCCGGACAAAATGTTGACGACGCCTGAAGGAAACGACTCGAGCACCACCTCGGCCATCAGCAACGAGGACAGCGGAGCCTGATCCGGCACCTTCAGGATCAGAGTGTTGCCCGTGATCAGAGGTGCGCCGACCTTTGCGGCAGCGAAGAGGATCGGATGGTTGTAGGGAATGATCCGTCCGACTACGCCGTATGGTTCTTTACGCGTCATCAACCAGCTCCGGGTCATCGACGGCAGAGTGTCGCCGGTGATTCCAAAGGCCACCGAGGCGTGATAGTCGAGCCATCTGGCCGCCAGCATCACGTCGCCGATCATCGCCGTCACCGGGTTGCCGGTGTCGATTGCGTCGAGTAGTCCGAAGTCAACTGCGCGGGAACGCAATCGCTCAGCGAATGCGCGGATCAACTCGGCTCTTTCGAGCAGTGTCGTGTCACGCCACGCCGGAAACGCGGTTGCGGCGGCAGAGACGGCCGCGTCGACGTCAACTGGACCGGCCGCAGGTACCGTCGCGATCGTCGAGCCGTCGTGAGGCGCTGTGATCTTCATCGTGGCGCCATCGCGTGCACCGACGCGATCGCCACCGATCAGCATCAGCCAGTCCCGGTCGAGCAGAGCCGCGACATCGGTCTTGTTGCTCTCTAAAGAGGATTGCACGTGCCGATGCTCGCTTCCATGAGTAGTACACACCAGGCGTGGTTCCACACTAGCGTTCGCTTCACCATCATGGGTCAGCTTTCAAAAAGCTTCAGCGATACAACTAAATCCGTCAAAGGGCGGCATCAACGCCACCACTATTCGAATCGACCACACGAACGTAAGACATTGGCACACAACGTTAATTGGGGTCCGGCATCAGGTGCGCCGCCGTGCTGCACACAGCGTTGACGAGAGGCGATGCGTCAAAACCTTTGACCCAGGCGGCTCGATCTGAATATAGTTCACAGGTATAAGTACTGGCCTCGTGTCCGAGCGTGTCGAAACCACCAGAAAGGTCGGGGATGATCGAACTACAGGACATCGCCTACGTTCGCTCCGGCGTGACCGATCTAGAGCGTGCGACGCGATTCGCGGTCGACATCGTGGGGTTGGACCCGGTTGTAGCGGAGCCCGGGGTCGCCTATTTGCGTGCCGACCACCGCCACCACTGCCTCGCGCTCGTGGAGAGCGACCGGGCCGGGGTCCACGCATCGGCGTTCTCGCTGCGGGACGATGCCGCGCTGGAGGCCGCGGAAACGGAACTTCAGCGGCATGGCTGCACGGTGTGGCGCGGTACAGCCACACAGTCACGACAACGGCGTGTGCGTAATTTCATCGCCTTCGACGACCCGTTCGGCAACCACGTCGAGCTGGTCACCGGTCAGACCGTCCTGGCCCGCCCGATCAACTTCGGGAGGCCCGCCGCCGGGATCTCCGAATTCGGGCACCTGTGCCTCGATGCTCCCGACGTGCGCGCGGCGCACGAGTTCTGGTCAACGGTGTTCAACGGCAGGGTGTCCGATTGGATCGGCGACGGCGCATGTCTGATGCGCATCGATCCGGTCCACCACAAACTGGCGTTCTTCCAGAACGACGCGGGGCCTGGTTTCTGCCACATCAACTTTCAGGTCAGAACGCTCGACGACGTGATGCGCAACTGGCGATTCCTGCAACAGAACGACGTGCGCATCCTGCACGGCCCCGGCCGGCATCCGACGTCGACGGCCATCTTCGTCTACTTCCTCGGCCCGGACGACCTGACCTACGAGTACTCGTTCGGCGTCCAATTGATCGAGGACGACGCGGCGTGGCGGCCGCGGATGTTCGAACTCGAGGAACCGGGTTCGATAGACATGTGGCTGGGGCCCACCCAGCGAACGGTTTCTCAATCGCAACTGGCAGAACGCCCATCGGTGAATGCGGACGCAAATCCGTCCGAGTCGGCCGTCAGCGTCTGATGCAACCCGACGAGTGTGACCAGATGGCCGAAGACATCCTGGAGGCGTACCGGACCGGTGAACCCATTGCGCCGCTGACGGATCGCTCTCCTGATTTGACCATCGCCGACGGCTACGCGATTCAGCGGGCTCAGACCACCCGGTGGCTGGCCGACGGGCGGGTCATCAAGGGTCACAAGGTCGGCTTGACATCTGCGGCCATGCAGCGGCAAATGGGCGTTGGTCGGCCAGATTTCGGGGTTCTGCACGACCGGATGTTCTACCCGGAGTCGGAGGTGGTGCCGTTCTCGGCGTTCCTTCAGCCGCGGGTCGAGCCGGAGGTTGCGCTGGTATTGCGGCGCGGGTTGGCCGGTCCCGGCGTTACCGTCGCCGAGGCGCTGGCAGCGGTGGACTTTGCGCTGCCCGCACTTGAGATCATCGACAGCCGCATCGAGGACTGGCGAATCAGCATCGTCGACACGATCGCAGACAACGCGTCGTCGGGTGGGGTCGTACTGGGCTCGCACCCAATCCGCGCGGACGTTGCAGACCTTCGCCTGCTTGGCTGCAACCTATTCTGCAACGGTGAACTGACGGCCACGGGCGCGAGCGGCGCCGCTCTGGGGTCGCCGGTGGTGGCGCTGGCATGGCTGGCCAACACCCTCGGTGAGCACGGCGACTCCCTCGATGCCGGAGACGTCGTGCTCCCGGGGTCGGTCACCGCCGCTCAACCGGTCCGCAGCGGCGACGTCTGGACCGCCCAAGTCGCCGAGCTCGGTCCAGTTACAGCACGTTTCGACATGGTCGAGTCATGAGCTCGTGGTCCGTCGACCGAGCGGCAACCGAGCTGCTCGCCGCTCAAGACACGCCTTCGGCCCGCGAGCCGCTCACCGACGAGTGGAACGAGCTCGATCTCCGCATGGCGTACGCCATTCAAGACGAGACGCTCTGTCGTCGTATCGAGCGTGGTGAACAACTCGTTGGTGTGAAGCTCGGTCTGACCTCGCGCGCCAAGCAGGAACGGATGGGCATCTCTTCTCCACTGGTGGCCTGGCTCACCGATGCGATGACGCTGCCCGCTGGGGCGCCGGTGCCCGGCGGATCACTCATCCATCCCCGCGCCGAACCGGAACTCGTCTTCGTCATGAAGGAGAGATTGAGCGGTCCCGGTGTCACGGCGCCGCGGGCGATGTCGGCGGTAGGGCGGGTGCTCGCGGGTGTCGAGATCATCGACTCCCGGTATCGCGACTTCCGATTCACCCTGCCTGACGTCGTAGCCGACAACGCATCATCGGCGCGTTATCTGACCGGATCGATCGGGTTGGCGCCGGAGCGACTGGATCTCGCACTGGAGGCATGTCTGGTCGAAGTCGACGGCGTCGTCGTCGACAGCGCCACGGGCGCCGCGGTGCAGGGCCATCCGGCCGAAGCACTTGCTTTGGCGGCCAACACCCTTGCCGAGCGCGGCCTCGCGATCGAGCCCGGTTGGATCGTGCTCACCGGTGGGATGACCGACGCGGTCCCGGTGAATCCGGGGACCACGGTAAGGGTCCATTTCTCACACCTTGGTTCACTGGTCGTACACAGAGGGAAGTAGGGCAATGCCGTTCATTGAAGTT
>NZ_JAVRQA010000209.1:0-16286 GCF_032161845.1 Mycobacterium sp. | reverse complement strand
CGGCGCGGCGGATGCGCTCCAGCAGATCGCGTTCCGCTTCGGCGCGGATGACGACCAGTTCATGACCATCGCCAAGTTGCGTGCCGCCCGGCAACTCTGGGCCAGGGTGGCCGAGGTCGTTGGCCATCCCGAGGCTGGGGCGGCGACGATCCACGCCGTCACGTCGCGACCCATGATGGCTCAGCGTGACCCGTGGGTGAACATGTTGCGCACCACTCTCGGGGCGTTCGGCGCGGGCGTTGGCGGAGCGGACACCGTCCAGGTGTACGAGTTCGACAGTTCGATTCCCAATGGTTTGCCCGGGGTGGCAAGAACTTTCGCGCGTCGGATGGCGCGCAACACGCAGCTTCTGCTGTTGGAGGAGTCGCATCTCGGTCGCGTACTCGACCCGGGCGGCGGTTCTTGGTTCATCGAGGACCTGACCCGCGGGCTCACCGAGGAAGCGTGGAAGCACTTCCAGGACGTCGAGGCCAGGGGCGGCTTCGTCGCGGCCCGTGATCACGTCGCAGCACGGATCGCCGAGGTGCGCACCAAGCGCAGCGACGACATCGCACATCGGCGCACCGCCCTCACGGGTGTGAACGAGTACCCGAATCTCGCAGAAGCACCTCTGCCGCAGTCAGATTCGACGTCGTCGGTGGAGAGGTATGCGGCGGGCTTCGAGGCGTTGCGCGACCGGTCGGATGCCTACCTCGCGGCCAACGATTCGCGACCGAAGGCGCTCCTGTTACCCGTGGGTCCGCTGGCCGAACACAACATTCGCACGACGTTCGCCGCCAACCTGCTGGCCTCCGGCGGCGTGGAGTCGGTCAACCCGGGCACGATCACCGCGGCGGGCGTCGCACAGGCCGTGGCGGACGCCGGTAGTCCGGTCGCGGCGGTGATCTGCGGGACCGACGCGCGTTACGCCGATGAGGTTTCCGAGGTGACGAAAGCCGCTCGCGCCGCAGGCGTTTCACACGTCTACCTCGCCGGGCCCCAGAAGGCGGTCGCCGAAGCCGCACACCAGCCCGACGAGTACCTCACCGCCAAGATCGACGCCATCGCAGCGCTGTCGGTCCTGCTGACCCGATTGGGGGCATGACATGACGTCCGCCGACGTCGCCGCCGCGGCGGCTCCGACCATGAAACCGGGCATCGCCAGCTTCGCGGAGGTCCCCCTGCACGGTGACCAAGAAGGTGCCTCCGTCACCGAGTCCGCCGTCACCGAACACGTGGCCGCTGCCGCGGCTGCACACGGCTACACCGCCGATCAACTCGACTGGGTGACGCCCGAGGGCATCGACGTCAGGCCGGTCTACATCGCCGCCGACCGAGACGCGTCCGTCGACGCCGGCTATCCGTTGGACACGTTCCCCGGCGCGCCCCCGTTCGTTCGCGGGCCCTACCCGTCGATGTACGTGAACCAGCCATGGACCATCCGTCAGTACGCGGGCTTCTCCACCGCCGCTGAGTCCAACGCGTTCTACCGTCGCAACCTGGCCGCCGGGCAGAAGGGTCTGTCGGTGGCGTTCGACCTGGCGACCCACCGGGGGTACGACTCCGACCATCCGCGGGTGGCAGGCGACGTCGGAATGGCTGGCGTCGCAATCGATTCCATCCTCGACATGCGGCAGCTGTTCGACGGTATCGATCTGTCGACGGTGTCGGTTTCGATGACCATGAACGGCGCCGTGCTGCCGATCCTGGCGCTCTACGTCGCCGCTGCGGAGGAGCAGGGCGTACCGCCGGAGAAGCTGGCGGGGACCATCCAGAACGACATCCTCAAGGAGTTCATGGTCCGCAACACCTACATCTATCCGCCCGAGGCGTCGATGCGGATCATCTCCGACATCTTCGGGTACACCAGCGTCAAGATGCCGAAGTACAACTCCATCTCGATCTCCGGCTATCACATCCAGGAGGCCGGTGCCACGGCCGACCTGGAGCTCGCCTACACGCTGGCCGATGGCGTCGAGTACATCAAGGCGGGCCTGGCCGCCGGCCTCGACATCGACAAGTTCGCGCCGCGACTGTCGTTCTTCTGGGGCATCGGGATGAACTTCTTCATGGAGGTGGCCAAGCTGCGCGCGGGCCGCCTGCTGTGGAGCGAACTCGTCGCCCAGTTCGGCCCCAAGAGTGACAAGTCGCTGTCATTGCGGACCCATTCGCAGACGTCGGGTTGGTCGCTGACGGCGCAGGACCCGTTCAACAACGTTGCGCGCACCTGTATCGAGGCGATGGCTGCCACCCAGGGGCACACCCAGTCGCTGCACACCAATGCACTCGACGAAGCACTCGCACTGCCCACCGACTTCTCTGCGCGCATCGCCCGCAACACTCAGCTGCTCCTGCAACAGGAGTCCGGCACGACACGGCCCATCGACCCGTGGGGCGGTTCGTACTACGTCGAGTGGCTGACGCATCAGCTCGCCGAGAAGGCCCGCGCGCACATCGCCGAGGTCGCCGAGCACGGCGGCATGGCGCAGGCGATCGGCGAGGGCATCCCCAAGTTGCGCATCGAAGAGGCGGCGGCGCGTACCCAGGCCCGCATCGACTCCGGGGCCCAGACGGTCATCGGCATCAACAAGTACCAAGTGGACTCCGATCAAGAAGTCGAGGTCCTCAAGGTCGAGAACAGCCGGGTGCGCGCTGAGCAGATCGCCAAGCTCGAGCAGCTCCGTGCCGATCGCGACGAAGCCGCCACGCAGGCGGCGCTCGCCGAATTGACAAGGGCTGCAACCGCTTCGGGAATCTCTGGCGAGGACGGCCTCGGCAACAATCTGATGGCTCTTGCCATCGCCGCGGCGCGGGCCAAGGCCACCGTCGGGGAGATCTCCGATGCCATGGAGAAGGTCTACGGGCGCCACCAGGCGGAGATCCGCACGATCGCTGGTGTCTACCGGGACGAGGTGGGGAGAGGCCAGAACGTGCGAAACGTCGCAGCTGCAACGGAACTGGTCGAGAAGTTCGCCGAGGCAGATGGTCGAAGGCCACGCATCCTGGTCGCCAAGATGGGACAGGACGGTCACGACCGCGGCCAGAAGGTGATCGCGACGGCGTTCGCCGACATCGGCTTCGACGTCGACGTCGGCTCGCTGTTCTCGACCCCCGACGAGGTTGCCCACCAAGCTGCCGACAACGACGTGCACGTCGTCGGAGTGTCATCGCTCGCCGCCGGTCACCTCACGTTGGTGCCTGCGCTGCGGGACGCACTCGCCGATGCGGGCAGGCCCGACATCATGATCGTGGTCGGCGGCGTCATTCCGCCGGGAGACTTCGACGAGCTGTACGCGGCGGGCGCCACCGCCATCTTCCCGCCAGGCACGGTCATCGCCGACGCCGCGATCGGCCTGCTGGAGAAGTTGGCCGAGCGGCTCGGTTACAGCCTGAGCTAGATGGATCCTTCGGAGCTCGCTCAGGCCGTTCGAAGCGGGGACCGGTCCGCGCTGCCACGGGCCATCACCCTCGTCGAGTCGACGAGAGTTGATCATCGGGAGACCGCCCAACGGCTGCTGATGGAGCTGATGCCCGACGCGGGCCGGGCGCTGCACGTGGGCATCACCGGGGTGCCAGGGGTGGGCAAGTCGACGGCCATCGAGGCCCTCGGCATGTACCTCATCGAGCAGGGCCACAAGGTGGCGGTGCTCGCCGTGGATCCTTCGTCGACCAGGACCGGCGGGTCGATCCTTGGCGACAAGACCCGGATGGCGCAGCTGGCCGTTCATCCCGACGCCTACATCCGGCCGTCACCGACGTCGGGCACCCTTGGCGGTGTCGCCAAGGCCACCAGGGAGACGATCGTCCTGCTCGAGGCGGCGGGTTACGACGTCGTGTTGGTGGAGACCGTTGGCGTCGGGCAATCCGAGGTGACGGTGGCGAACATGGTCGACACGTTCGTGTTCCTGACGCTCGCGCGCACGGGCGATCAGCTGCAGGGCATCAAGAAGGGCGTCCTGGAACTCGCCGACGTCGTCGTGGTGAACAAGGCCGACGGAAGGCATGCCACCGAGGCCAAGGCCGCGGCGCGCGAACTCAGCGGAGCCATCAGGTTGCTCTATCCGCGCGATACCCTGTGGCGCCCACCGGTGCTCACGATGAGTGCGCTCGAGGGGAGCGGTCTCGCGGAGATGTGGGCGACGGTGCTCAAGCATCGGCAGGTGCTCACCGATGCGGGCGAATTCGACGCGCGACGGCGCACGCAGCAGGTCGAGTGGATGTGGTCGATGGTTCGCGATGCGGTGCTGGACCGGGTGTCGTCCAATCCGGGCGTCAAGGCCATTCGCGCCGACATCGAGCAGCGGGTGCGCGACGGCGAACTCACCCCTGCGCTGGCCGCACAGGAGATACTCGACCTCGTCCATCAACCGCGAGGGGAGTCACACCGATGATCACACCGAAGGCGCGGACGGCGTCGTTGGTTGCGGGTCTGGCCGTTGCCGTGGCGGTGCTCGGCGGGTGTAGTGGAAGCGTCTCGGTCGGTGGGCTGAGCGTGGACAAGGACCGCCTGGCGTCGCTCGCGAAGGAGAAGCTGGAAGCGGCGGCAGGTCAGGAATCTCAGGGGGTGGTGTGCGACGGTGACGTGCCCGCGAAGGTGGGTGCGACGCAGCGCTGCACACTGACCGCCTTGGATGGCACGACCATCGGTGTCACCGCTACCGTCACGGCCGTGAACGGTGACGACGTGAGCTTCGACTTCAAGGTGGATGACGAGCCGCAGTAGGTGGAGCGCAGCTGGGCGATTCGCTAACAGATCGGTAACCCGAGCGAAAATTTGCCGGGGGTGCAGGTAAATTTCGATTGTGACCCATGCAATTCGCGGGGAGCGCGACGCGGCGCTCTCGCACGGCGCCGATGATTCGGCATTGCCGGGCGATGTTCATGGCGCGGCGGACCCCAACTTCGCCTGTGCCGTTCGCGCCTTCGCCCAACTCTTCCCGGGACGGCGCTTCGGCGGCGGGGCGCTGTGCGTCTATCTCGACGGTCACCCGGTCGTGGACGTCTGGACCGGTTGGGCGGACCGGCGGGGCACCAGGCCATGGAACGCCGACACCGGCGCGATGGTGTTCTCGGCGACGAAGGGTATGGCGTCCACCGTCGTGCACAGGCTCGCGGACCGCGGCCTGATCGACTACGACGCACCCGTCGCGGACTACTGGCCCGCGTTCGCCGCCAATGGCAAGGCTGGGTTGACCGTGCGCGAACTCATGCGTCACCGCGCGGGGTTGTCGCAGCTCAACGGTGCGAGCGGGGCCGATCTGATGGACCACCTGCTCATGGAGGAGCGCATCGCCGCGGCTCCGATGGGGTGGCTGAAGGGCAGACCCTCCTATCACGCGCTGACCTACGGCTGGCTGATGTCGGGCCTCGCGCGGGCCGTCACGGGCCGGGGAATGCGAGAGCTGTTCCGCACGGAACTCGCCGAGCCGCTGGAGGTGGACGGAATCCACCTCGGCAGGCCACCCGTCGATGCGCCAACGCAGCCGGCCCGAATCATCGGGCCGCAGAGCAGGTTCCAGAATCCGATCTTCAACCTAGTGGCCCCACGGATCGCCGCGTTGCCCTTCTCGGGCGGTTTCGGGTCGATGTACTTCCCCGGCATGAAGGCGACTGTGCAGGGGGACATCTCGCTACTCGATGCGGAGCTTCCCGCTGCCAACGGTGTCGCAACCGCAAGGGGGCTGGCGCGCATGTACGGCGCCATCGCCAACGGCGGCCGGATCGACGGCACGCAGTTCCTGTCGGCCGAACTGGTGGCGAAGCTCAGCGGTGTGCCGAGCCTTCATCCCGACGGCGGGATCTTCATGCCGTTGTCGTTCCACCTCGGGTACCACGGCCTGCCGCTGCCCGGCGTTCTGCCCGGATTCGGTCATGTCGGCCTCGGCGGCTCCCTGGGCTGGGCGGATCCCGAGAGCGGGGTTGCCTTCGGCTTCGTCCACAATCGGCTGCTGACGCCCCTCGTGGTGAGCGATCAGGCCGGTTTCGTCGCCACGGCGGCACTGATCCGTCGGGGCGTGGCACGGGCCCGCAGGCACGGGTTCAGTGCTGTGAGCAGGTTCGGTAGCCCGTTCACCGGGCTGACTGCGGCGATCTGACGCCGTCCGGCGCAGATTCGTTCACTAATTTTCGCCGGGGTTCGAGTTCGCCGCCAGCGCCGACAACGTTGGTTGTCCGACCAAAGATGCTGTAAGCCAGTCTTTTTGCCCGAAAGTCGGGCTCTTTTCGAGTGTTCCTGGTGAGAATTCGGCGCTCTCGAACGTCATGGTTGCCAGTGCGAGGTTTGGCGTCAGCCTCGTTATTACCCGCGCGATTGCCAGGCGGTTGCCGTCGGTCGTCGAAATGAGCTTCCCGATGCCACCACGGTATGGCCCGCGTTACTGCCGAAGTCCCCGGCCGACGTGACACGGCTCGCATAAATGATAAGCTCCACGCACGATCCATCAAGATCAAACCCTATCCGCCGCGAATTCTGACAACAGGAATGATCGAATTCGACGTACCCCTCGGAATTGTTTGCTAGAAATGTCCCTGGCGAAAGCCTGACCCGTCGCACCCGCTGTCGCTAGAAGTTGCGTCATGCGTCAATTTTGGGCGTTTCCGCAGCGTATACGCCTAAAAGAGGTTGTTGGGACGAATAGGTAGCTGTCGGTGTAATGTCCCGACCGAAGAATCTTGAACTGGAAAGGGCGGTAAAGGATTTGCCGAAATTTTCGTACTAATGGTTCGTACTATTAGTTCGGTTTCGACGTTCGGAACCCTTTATCAACAAACGGCAATCGACGCAAACGGAAAGGGCCTACAGCTAATTCCCAGCGTCGCAGCGTCGATAGTTTCTTGCATCACGACCGGGTCGGGGGACCGGGTTCGTCCGTCGGAGAGGGTCAAGTAAGTGGCAGAGACACCGGTCTCCTCAATCGCCGTGATCGGCATGGGATGCCGACTTCCAGGGGGCATCGATTCGCCGGCCGGCCTGTGGGCTGCGCTGTTGCGCGGTGACAACGCCGTGACCACGGTTCCGCTGGACCGCTGGGACGCCGAGGAATACTACGATCCGGAGCCTGGCGTGCCCGGGCGTTCCGTCTCGAAGTGGGGAGCGTTTCTCGACGACGTCGCGGGCTTCGACGCTGACTTCTTCAACATCAGCGAGCGCGAGGCCACCTCGATCGACCCGCAGCACCGACTTCTGCTCGAAACTTCTTGGGAAGCAATCGAACACGCCGGCTTCGATCCTGCCGTCATCGCGAGCTCCCGGACCGGTGTGTTCATGGGCATGACCCACGCCGACTACCAGCTTCTCGCCGCCGACGCGAACGCGGTCGAGGGCCCGTATGGGTTCACCGGCAACAACTTCAGCCTCGCCTCCGGCCGAATCGCCTATCACCTCGGCGTGCACGGCCCAGCCTTCACCGTGGACTCGGCCTGCTCGTCCAGCCTGCTCGCCGTGCACATGGCGTGCCGCAGCCTGCACGACGGCGAAAGCGACCTGGCGCTGGCCGGCGGCGTGTCGATCATGCTCGAGCCGCGCAAGATGTCCTCGGGCTCGGCCCAGGGGATGCTGTCGGCGACGGGTGCCTGCCACGCGTTCGACGTGAACGCCGATGGATTCGTCTCAGGCGAGGCCTCTGCCGTGCTGATGCTCAAGCGACTCGACGACGCCATCGCCGACGGCGACCGCGTGCTGGCAGTGATCCGCGGAACCGCGGCCAACCAGGACGGTCACACCGTCAACATTGCGACTCCTTCGCGCGATGCGCAGGTCAAGGTGTACGAAGCAGCTCTCGCGGCCGGCGGGATCGACGGTGCCACCATCGGCATGGTCGAGGCGCACGGCACGGGCACGCCGGTGGGCGATCCCATTGAGTTCGCAAGTCTTGCAACGGTTTACGGCACTGCGGGTCCGTGCGCGCTGGGATCTGCGAAGACCAACTTTGGACATGGACAGTCCGCGTCGGGTGCGGTCGGACTGATGAAGGCCATCCTGTCGCTGCAGCATGCGACCGTGCCGAAGAACCTGCACTTCACCGCGATGCCGGACGAGATGGCACGCATCCAGACGAAGCTGTTCGTGCCGAGCGAGGCGACGCCGTGGCCCAACGACGGTCAGCATCCAAGGCGCGCAGCGGTGTCCTCGTATGGGCTGTCGGGCACCAACGTGCACGCGATTCTCGAGCAGGCACCGGTCGGGCAGGGGACACGCGTCGTCGAGGCGTCCAGCTCTCCCGAGCACACCGTGACGGATCCTCGCCTGTTTCCGCTCTCCGCGACCTCGGTCGAGGAGCTGCGACGCACCGCAGGCAGGCTCGCCGACTGGGTCGAGGCACGCGCCGACGTCGCCGATGCGGACACCGAACTATCCGACCTGGCCTACACGCTGGCGCGAAGGCGTGCCCACCGTCCCATTCGGACCGTCGTCCATGCAGGTGGCCGTGACGAGCTCGTCGCGGCGCTTCGCGAGGTCGCCGATGGCGACACCCCCTACGAGCCAGCGGTGGACAAGGGCGAGCGGGGTCCGGTCTGGGTGTTCTCGGGCCAGGGCTCCCAGTGGGCCGCGATGGGCGCAGGTCTCATCGCGTCCGAGCCGACGTTCGCAAGGACGGTCGCCGAACTCGAGCCGCTGATCGCCGCGGAGTCCGGGTTCTCGGTATCGGAGGCCATGTCGTCACCCGACGTGGTGACCGGCATCGACAGGGTGCAGCCCACCGTGTTCGCCGTACAGGTCGCGCTCGCAGCCACGATGAAGTCCTACGGCGTCGTGCCGGGTGCGGTGATCGGCCACTCCATGGGCGAGGTCGCCGCGGCCGTCGTCGCCGAGGCGCTCTCGCTGCAGGATGGCGTGAAGGTCATCTGCCGCCGGTCCCGCCTGATGGCCACCATCGCGGGTTCTGGCGCCATGGCGTCGGTCGAGTTGCCTGCCCAGCAGGTGCTCTCGGAGCTGGCCGCGCGCGGCGTGAACGACGTCGTCCTCTCCGTGGTCGCCTCGCCGCAGTCCGCGGTCGTGGGTGGCGCCAAGGAATCGGTCCGGGCACTGGCGGCCGAATGGGAGGCGCGCGGCGTGATGGCGCGTGAGGTGGCGGTCGACGTCGCGTCCCATTCCCCGCAGGTCGATCCCATTCTCGACGAGCTGACCGAGGCACTCGACGACATCTCGCCGATGGAGCCGACGGTGCCGTACTACTCGGCAACGCTGTACGACCCACGCGACCCCGCCGACTTCGACGCCTACTACTGGGCGGACAACCTGCGGCATGCCGTCCGCTTCGCGGCTGCGGTGCAGGCCGCCCTCGAAGACGGCCACCGGGTGTTCGGGGAACTTTCGCCACACCCGCTGCTCACCTACGCGGTGGACCAAAACGCCCGCAGTCTCGACGTCCGACTGGCGGCACTGGCCAGCATGCGCCGCGAACAGGATCTGCCACACGGGCTCCGCGGCTTCGTGGGGGACCTTCACAGCGCAGGCGCTGCGATCGACTTCGCCGCGCTGTGGCCGAGCGGAGCGCTCGTCGATGCGCCGCTGCCGACCTGGACCCATCCGCGCTTGATCCTCACCCGTGAGGGGCAGGAGCAGGGCACGTCAACGCTCGCCGTTCACCCGTTGCTTGGCGCCCACGTCCGGCTGCCGGAAGAACCCGAACGCCACGTGTGGCAATCAGACGTCGGCACCGACGCCCAGCCGTGGCTCGGTGACCATCAGGTGCACGGTGTCGCGGCACTACCGGGTGCCGCCTATTGCGAAATGGCACTCGCCGCAGCGCGGACGGTGCTCGGCGACGCGTCGGAAGCCTGCGACATCGTGTTCGAGGATCTGTTGCTGCTCGAAGGGCAGACGCCGATCTCCGCCGTTGCGTCACGCACGCCGTCCGGTGGCACCGAGTTCCAGGTGACGACCCGCCTTGAGGGCGAGGAGGTCCGAAGGGCCACCGCCGTACTGCGAGCGGTCGACGGCGAACCTGAGCCGCCCTCGTACGACATGGCAGAACTGCTCGCCAGCCACCCGGTGGATCTGGACGGGTCAGAGATGCGTGCCTGGTACGACGCAAGGGGTATCCAGCACGGCCCGGCGTTCACCGGTCTGACCTTGGCTCGCACGGCCGAGGGACCCGGTGGTTCCGTCCTCGCCGAGGTGGCGTTGCCCGGGTCGATCCGATCCCAGCAGGGCGCGTACGGAATTCACCCTGCGCTCCTGGACGTCTGCTTCCAAGCCGTCGGAGCCCACCCAGATCTACACGCGGACCACACCGGCACGCTGATGCTGCCGCTTGGCGTGCGGCGGCTGCGGGCTCACGCCTCGACCCGCAACGCGCACTACTGCTACGTGCAGCTGGTGAGTGCCAGTGCCGGTTCGGTCGAGGTGAACGTCGAGGTGCTCGACGAGCACGGTGCCGTCCTGTTGACGGTGGGCGGCCTGCGGCTGGGCACCGGTGTCTCGGAACAGGGACAGCGTGACCGACGACTCAACGATCGCCTGCTGACCATCGACTGGCGCCGTCAGGAGTCGCCGGCCACCGATGTGGTCGGAAGCGGTCACTGGCTGTTGATCAACACCTCCGATGAGTCCGACGTGTTCGTACCCCAACTCGCCGACGTCCTGAAGGCAGGCGAAGCCGACGTCTCCGCCATGACGTGGCGCGCGGACGGCGACCACGTGGCGAACGCAGAGCTTCTTCGGCAGGCATTGACGGCTCGTCCCACTGCGGGCGTCGTCGTGGTGCAGGAGCCGCGGCAGTCGGAAGGTGATCCGGTCGGCGCGGGCGCCGAGCACGTACGCCACCTGGTGCGCATCACCAAGGTGCTCCCCGACGTCGCGGGCGAGCCGCCGCGGCTGTTCGTCGTCACCAGGGGCGCGCAGACCGTGTTGCCCGGTGAGGTGCCGAACCTCGCCCAGGGCGGACTGCGCGGACTCATCCGCGTCATCGGCATGGAGCAGCCGCGGATGCGGCCCAGCCAGATCGACGTCGACGACGTCACCGACGTCAGACTGGTGGGAGCCGAGTTGCTCTCCGATTCCGACGAGGACGAGACGGCGTGGCGGGACGGCCAGTCCTACACCGCCCGCCTCAACGTCACTCCGCTTCAGGCAGAGGAACGCCACACCACCGTTGTGCGCGCCGATCGCGACGGGATGCGCCTGCAGATTCGCACTCCAGGCGACCTGCAGTCGGCGGAACTCGTCGCCTACGAACGAATCCCACCGGGACCCGGTCAGATCGAGGTGGCGGTGTCGGCGTCGAACCTGAACTTCGCCGACGTGCTGGTGGCCTACGGCCGCTATCCGTCCTTCGAGGGGCGCCTGCCCCAGCTCGGAGCCGACTTCGCCGGAGTGGTTACCGCCGTGGGCGCCGGGGTGACCGACCACGAGATCGGCGACCGCGTCGCGGGCATCTCGGCAACGGGGGCGTGGTGCACGTTCGTCACGTGTGACGCCAATCTGGCGGTGCGCATCCCCGGTGATCTGACAGATGGCACTGCCGCAGCGGTGCCGAGCGCCCATGCCACCGCGTGGTATTCGCTTCACAACCTGGCCAGGATCGGCTCGGGGGACAAGGTGCTTATCCACTCCGCCACCGGTGGCGTCGGTCAGGCCGCAGTGGCGATCGCCCGCGCCGCAGGGGCTGAGATATATGCCACCGCGGGTAGCCCGGAGCGTCGGAAGATGTTGGTGGACATGGGCGTTTCCCATGTCTACGACTCGCGCACCATCGAGTTCGCCGAACAGATCCGGCGGGACACCGACGGTTATGGAGTCGACGTCGTGCTCAACTCGCTGCCGGGTGCGGCGCAGCGGGCAGGATTGGAACTGCTGACCTTCGGCGGCCGGTTCGTCGAGATCGGCAAGCGCGACATCTACGGCGACACCAAGATGGGTCTGTTCCCGTTCCGGCGCAACCTGTCCTTCTACGCCGTGGATCTCGCCCTGCTGACCCTGGTCACCCCGGATACCCTGCGGGGCCTCCTCGAGGTGATCTACCAGCAGATCGCCGACGGAGTGCTCCCGCCGCCGCAGACCACGCACTACCCACTGGCCAACGGCGCCACGGCGATTCGTGCGATGGGTGCCGCCGAGCACACCGGCAAGCTGGTGCTCGACGTGCCCCGCACGGGTCAATTCGCCGCCGTAGTGCCTGCCGACCGGGCCCCCGCGTTCCGTGCCGATGGTGCGTACGTCGTCACCGGCGGCCTGGGTGGCCTCGGGCTGTTCCTCGCCGAGAAGATGGCAGCGGCCGGATGTGGCCGCATCATCCTCAACGGCCGCTCCACCCCGAAGCCCGAAGTGCTGCGCACCGTCGAGAAGTTGCGTCGAGCGGGCACGGAGGTCGAGGTCGAACTCGGAGACGTCTCGCAATCGGCGACGGCGGCGCGACTGGTCGCCGCGGCGACTGCCACCGGAATGCCGCTGCGTGGAGTCCTTCACGCCGCCGCGGTCATCGAGGATGCGACGCTCGGCAACATCACCGACGACCTCATCGACCGGGACTGGGCGCCGAAGGCGATGGGCGCGTGGCATCTTCACGAAGCCACTGCAACTGCTCCGCTGGACTGGTTCTGCTCGTTCTCCTCGGCCGCCGCGATGGTGGGTTCGCCGGGACAGGGCGCCTATGCAGCCGCCAACAGCTGGGTCGACTCGTTCGCCAGGTGGCGCCGTGCCAACGACCTGCCCGCCCAGGTAATCGCGTGGGGCGCGTGGGCCCAGATCGGTGCCGGACAGGCCATGGCCGACCACGACGGAATGGCCATCGCTCCCGAGGACGGCGCATACGCGTTCGACACGCTGATGCGGCACACGCGGGTGTACAGCGGATACGCCCCGGTTGCAGGCGCCGCGTGGCTGACCGCGTTCGCACAGAGCAGCCCATTCGCCGAGGCCTTCGCATCGATGGGCCAGGACCGGTCGGGGTCGAGCGAGTTCCTCGACGAACTACGGCTGCTGCCACGCGAGGAGTGGTCGGCGCGGGTGCGCCGGTTGATCTCCGAGGAGATGAGCCTGATCCTGCGGCGTTCGGTCGATGCCGACCGGCCGCTGTCCGAGTACGGCCTCGATTCACTGGGGACGCTGGAGTTGCGCACTCGGCTCGAGTCCGAGACCGGAGTGCGGATCGTTTCCACTGACGTCACCACGGTGCGTGCTCTTGCCGAACGGCTCAGCGAGTTGATCGCCGTCGACCTCAACATCGACACTGCCATTCCGGCGGTGTCGTCGTGACCAACCGACCAGCGCCGACGCCGTCGCTCACCGAAGCACCAGGAGCAGGGGAACGATAGATGGTTGCGATCAAGGCGATCCATGACTGGATCGGGGCGTCCGGCAGTGTGGTGTCTTGGCATCCTTCACCCGTGAGTCGGGCGAAGGTCATGAAGGCCCCTGTGAGTGCTGTGCCACCCAGTTATCAGCAGGCACAACACATCCGCGGATACCTGAACCATCAGTCCAAGGGCAGCGACATGGCCCGGCTCAACATTCCGTCATGGGACATGCCCGGCCAGTGCGACATCCGTGCGATGTCCCACGTGATCAACGCGTACCTGCGCCGTCACGACACCTATCACAGCTGGTTCGAGGTGACCGAGTCCGACGACATCGTGCGGCGGACCGTCGACAATCCGAGGGACATCGCGTTCGTCCCGACCAAGTACGGGGAGATGACGGCCACCGAATGGCGCGAACACGTGCTCGCCACGCCGAATCCGTTGCAGTGGGACTGCTTCTCGTTCGGCATCATTCAACGGGCTGACCACTTCACGTTCTACATCAGCATCGATCACGTTCATACCGATGTGATGTTCATGGGCTTGGTGCTCGTGGAGATTCACATGATGTACGCGGCGCTCGCCGGTGGATCGGCGCCGATCCCGCTTCCCGCCGCGGGCAGCTACGACGACTACTGCGTCCGCCAGAATCAGTTGTTGTCCAGCCTGACGCTGGAATCGCCGGAAGTGCGGGAGTGGATCGACTTCGCGCAACGCAACTACGGCACCATGCCGCACTTCCCGCTCCCACTCGGGGATCCGTCAGTGCCGTGCTCGGGCGACATGATCACGGTGCGATTGCTGGACAGGCAGCAGTCGGACCGGTTCGAAGCCGCCTGCGCATCGGCGGGGGCCCGCTTCATCGGCGGCGTCTTCGCTTGCGCGGCGCTCGCCGAGCAGAAGTTGACGGGCTGCCAGACGTATCACGTCATCACCCCCGTGACGACCAGGCAGACGCCAGAAGAGTTCCAGACGACGGGGTGGTTCACCGGCGTAGTACCGATCACCGTGCCCGTCGACGCGTCGTCGTTCGGTGCCACCGCGCATGCCGCCCAGGAGTCGTTCGACAACGGGTTGTTCATGTCGCACGTTCCCTTCGACCGCGTGCTGGAACTCGCCGACGGCACGTTGGGGTTGCGCGCACCGAAACCCGGCGTTCCGATGGTCTCCTTCCTCGACGCCGGTCTTCCGCCGTTGTCCGCCAGCATCATCGCGGAGTGGGAACGGATGAACGGCAAGGTCTACAGCGACGCGCGGTCGGCCTATCAGATCGGGCTGTGGGTGAATCGGGGAGAGCGGGAGACCACGGTCACCGTGGCCTTCCCCGACAATCCCATCGCCCGCGAATCGATCGACCGGTACCTTACGGCGATGATGGCGGTCTACCTCGGTGTCGCCGACGGGACTGTGGTGGCACCTGCTCGCGCCCACGTGCGGCACGGGGAGGCACTGCACCGCAACGCCGTTCGCGACCGCGAACCCCTAGTGCCGATGGCCAAGGGCTGAGCCGCGGTGTCGGCGGAGCCCTCGACCGACAACGTGATCGCCTACGTCGATCAGGCGTTGTTCCTCGGCCTTCGCGCGACCGGGCAGGCGGCGGCCATGCAGATGGTCTGGGTCTACGACGACTCGGTGGACTGGGACGAACTGCGGCGTTTTCACCAGGACTTCGGATTCGGGTTGGCGGGCAGGATGATCGAACCGTCGGTGCTGCCGTTCGGCAGGCACCGCTGGGTTTCCTCGACGGGTCCCGCGGCACCTCTCGACATCGTCGCGGAGCCCCGTCCACGTTCAGAGCTCAGCGACTGGCTCGACGAACGTGCGCAACTGCCGAGCGATCCGGAGACCGGGCCGGCGTGGCACATGGGCGTGCTGTCGATGACAGACGGATCGACGGCGGTGAGCCTCGTCGGTTCGCACTGCATCGGCGACGGTGGGGCCGCGCTCTTGTCGGTGTTCGAGGCGGTGCAAGGGGTTCGCCGCGATCTCGGGTATCCACCGCCCCGGTCGCGGACATGGCGGCAGGCGGTGATCGCCGACGCCCGACAGACGTGGCGCGATGCTCCCGAACTGGGGCGGACGCTCGTTGCCGCGGCGAAGTTCCTCAAGGACAAACGCCGAGAGCCGACGGGCGCGGCGACGCCCCGATCGAAGCGGCAGGTCATCGCCAATCCCGACGAAACCGTGGTGGTTCCCGTCATTTCGGCGTTCGTGGACCTGGCGCAGTGGGACGAGCGGGCCGCTGCCCTTGGGGGGAACAGCCATTCGCTCCAGGCCGGCCTCGCGGCGCGGCTCGCCGTGCACCAGGGCCGAGCGCTGGCCGCGGACGGCACGGTCGGGCTGATCGTCCCGATCAACGACCGCACGTTGGAGGACACCAGGGCCAACGCGGTCACGCTTGCCTACGTGCGCGTCGATCCGACGCACGTCGCGAAGGACCTCTCGGACACCCGCGTCGCGGTACGGGAAGCCCTCAAGACCATGCGTGAGCAACCGGACGAGGCCATGCGTCTGCTTCCGTTGAATCCGTTCGTTCCCAAGGTCGCCGTCCGGCACACGGCCGATCTGGCATTCGGCTTCACCGACCAACCGGTGTCGTGTTCCAACATCGGCGATCTGCCGCTCCAAGTCGCTTGTCCCGGTGGGTCTCCGGCGCAGCAGGTGATGCTGCGCGGTATCGATCAGCGGATCACCCGCAGGGTGCTCGAGGAGCGCAGTGGCCTGTTGACCGTGGTCTCGGGCCGGCTGGACGGAAGGGTCACGATCACCGTCGTCGGCTACCAGCCCGGTGTGGAGAACACGAAGAAGGCCCTGCGGGAGAGGTTGGCCACCGTCTTCGACGAGTTCGAGCTCACCGGTGTGATCGTGTGAGCGATCAGCTGGCCTACATCGATCAGGCCACGTTCCTGACGGTGCAGGCGAGTGGCCGCGCACAACTCGTCCAGTACGTCTGGGTGTATACCCACGCCGTCGACATGAATCGGTTGCGGCTCTTCCACCGCGACGTGGGGCAGGGGTTCGCCGGCCGGCTGATCGAGCCTTCGATATTGCCGTTCGGTCGGCAC
>NZ_JAVRQA010000208.1:0-5908 GCF_032161845.1 Mycobacterium sp. | reverse complement strand
CGGTCGCGGATCGACCGGATCAAGTCGATGACCTGTCCCGACTCCCGAACGCCAAGGGCGGCCGTCGGTTCGTCCATGATGATCACGCCGCGACCGAACGCGGCAGCCCGCGCCACCGCGACACCCTGACGCTGCCCACCGGACAACGTCTCGACGGCCTGGTTGACGGACTTGATACCGATCTTCAGGTCCGCGAGATGCTGCGACGCCTCCTCGCGCATTCTCGGCATGTCCAGTCGGCGGAAGAGGCTGCCCGCAACACCCTTTCGTCGTACTTCGCGTCCGAGGTACAGATTCGACGCGATGTCGAGCGCCGGTACGACCGCGAGATCCTGGTAGACGGTCTCGATTCCGGCTGCTCGGGCGTCGCGAGTGTTCTTGAACGACACTGGCTTTCCGTTCATCAGGATCTCGCCTGCATCCGGAACCACCGCGCCTGCCAGAGCCTTGATCAAACTGGACTTTCCGGCACCGTTGTCACCGATGACCGCGAGCACCTCACCATCGCGGAGTTCGAAGTCGGCTCCGTTGATGGCCGTCACGTTGCCGTACTTCTTGACGAGTCCACGAGCTTCGAGAACGGGTGCGCCGGTCGGGATCGTCATTGTGATCTCCTGCGGGTGAATTGGTCCACTGCGACCGCGACGATCACGAGAATCCCGGTCGCGATGTTCTGGTAGAGACTGTCCACGCCGGCCTGGGTGAGACCGTTGCGCAGAACGCCGACGATCAGCGTGCCCACCAGGGTTCCGCCAACGCCTCCGCGCCCACCGAACAAACTCGTTCCACCGATGACGACCGCGGTGATCGTCTCGAGATTGGCGTTCTGGTACGCGTTCGGATCGGCGTTCGGGATTCGACCGAGAGCAGCCCACGCGGCAATGGCTGCGATCACACCCGTGGTGAGGTAGACGGAGAACAGCACCCGGCCGGACTTGATGCCCGACAGATTAGACGCCTGCGGATTGCCCCCGACGGCGTAAATGTGCTTACCCCAAGCAGTTTGGGACAACGCGTACCACATCAGAACGTAGACCGCGAGCATCGCGACGACACCGAACGTCGTCGAGAACGACCCGATGCGAAAGGACGTGCCCAAGAAGGTCAGCGGTCCTGGCTCCACGCGGTAGGTCTCGGAGCCCGCGAGTAGGCGGGTGGCCGCCTGTATCGCGGTGAACGTTCCAAGCGTGACGATGAACGGCGGCAATCGAAGGGTCGTGACGAGCCCGCCGTTGATCGCGCCGAACGCCACGCACACCAGAAGCGTCGACCCGAGCGCAACGACCGGTCCTCCTGCGCCCGCACTCTGGGCCATCACGATCGTCCCGAAGACGGCGACCGCGCCGATCGACAGATCGATACCGGAGGTCAGGATGATCAGCGTCTGGCCGACGGCGAGAATGCCGACGACCACCGACTGTTGGAGGATCAGCGACACGTTCTGCGGATTGAGGAACGAATCCGAGACCGCGCTGAAGATGATGATGGCGATGACGAGTGCCACCAGCGGCCCGAGCAACGGTTGACGCAGGAGGTTCCCCGCGTTGAACCGGCTCGATACCGATGGCATCGCTGTCGCGGGCGCGCCAGTGGTCATTTGCTAGCTGTGCCCCAGCAGTTCGCTTCACCCCATGCGGTGTCCTTGGATTCGAGTCCGGCGACGGGCTTGTCGGTGACGAGCTGCGAGCCGGTGTCATTGAATCCGCTGGGCTTGGTGCCGTCCTTGGCGAACTTGACCACGGCCTGCACGCCTAGTTCAGCCATCTTCGCCGGGAACTGCAGCACCGTCGCGCCGATCTTTCCGGCCTTCACGTCCGCGATGCCCGTGCAACTTCCGTCGATCGACCCGATGGTGATCTGAGCGGTGCGGTTGGCGGACTGGATTGCCTGGTAGGCGCCGGCGGCCGCCGGTTCGTTGATCGTGTAGAGCGCATTGATGCCGGGAGCGCGCTGGAGGATGTTCTCCATCGCGGTCTGCGCCTTGGTCTGATCGCCGTTGGTGTTCTCCCGGCCGACGATTTCCGGCGAGTCGTTGGTGATCCCGAAGCCCTCGAGGAATCCGTCGTGACGGAAGGTGTCGACGGTGCCACCCGGGGTTCCGTCCAGCATCACGACCTGGGGCGCTACGTTGCCGAGTGCGCCCTTCACCCATTTGCCCTGGCTGACGCCCGCGGCCTTGTTGTCGGTGGCGAAGGTGGCGTCGACGGCGCTTTCCGGGTCGGTCGCGGTGTCGAGAGCGATGACGATGACCCCGGCATCGCGCGCCTTCTTGATCGCGTCGAGCACTCCGGTGGAGGAGTTCGGCGTGATCAGGATGCCCTTCACGCCCTGGCCGACCAGGTTCTCGATGGCGGCGACCTGGCCCTCGTTGTCACCGTCGAACGCACCGGCAAGCGCGATCAGTTTGGCGCCGTCCTTGTCGGCCTGCGTCTGGGCGGCCTCACGCAACTTCACGAAGTACGGGTTCGAATCGGTCTTGGTAATCAGTCCGACCTTGACGCTGCCCGAATCCGATCCGCCGCAGCCGGTCAGACCGAGAATCAGCGAGCTAGCCAGGAGAATCGACCCGATCGCTGCCGTGCCCTTGGTGCGCTTTCCCAACATGCGGACTCCCTTGTCCCTCGTGCTTGATGTGACGCCGATCACCGTCCAGGTCATCTTGCACGGGAGCCTAGCGTTTAGGCAAGCGCTTGCGCATGCGCTTTCGCAAACGGGCTTCAGGTCGATTCATTCGGCGATCGGTGCCTTGGAGGAGCCATAGCCGCGCTCTTGCCACGCCTCGCGGGTTGGTGCCCTCGTCACGTCCGCGCGAGTCCACCCTCGCGGCGTCGTACCCCGGCCAGCACGTCGCCGGCGGCGCGGAACTGCACGTGGCGTACCTTGCCGGCCTCGACGGTGAAGTCGAAGGCGACCTTGAACTCGCCGCGGTGGATCCAGGCGGCGCCCGGCCGACCATCGACGAAGACCGGGAAGGCGGCCGCGGCAGCGCCGTTGAAGAAGCCGGCCACCTCATCGCGGCCCTCCAGGCGGGTCGGCGTGCCGAGCGCGCTCGCGGCTGCGTCGGCGGAGACCACCGCGTCGGGAGCGAGCAACTCCAGCAGCCGGGCGAAGTCACCCTCACGGGCCGCGGCCATGAAGGCGTCCACGATCTCCCAGTCGGCCAACGCGTCCTCGGGCGCAGCCGGGCGGACCTTGGCGCGAGCCCGAGAGGCCAGCTTGCGTGCCGCGGCCGGCGTCGTGTCGAGCATCGAGGCGATCAACTCGAAGTCGAAGCCGAAACTGTCGTGCATCACGAAGGCCACCCGCTCGGAGGGTGTGAGCCGGTCGAGCACCACCTGCAGTGCGATGCCGACGGAGTCGGCCAGGACTACGTCGTCGGCCGGGTCGGGTGCCGTCGCCTCGACTTCGATCGATTCCGTCGGTACCGGCGTACGCGCCCGCAGTCGGTCGAGGCACAGCCGCGAGGTCACCGTGGTGAGCCAGCCAGGCAGATTCTCGATCGGCTCGTCGGTGGAATGCAGCCGCAGCCACGCCTGCTGCACGACATCCTCGGCCGCGTGCGGATCGCCCAGGATCCGCGCGGCGATGCGCTGTAAACGACCTCGCTCGGCCTCGAAGTCGTCGAAGAGCTGGCTGTCGCTCACCATTGGCGGTCACACTTTCGTCGTCGGATGCGTCACCACCTTGACGCACCCGGAACACCCGGTGTGACCAGAGGAGGAGGACCCTAATGAAAACCATGACTTGTCAGGACCTCGGTGGCCCCTGCGGCCTCCCGCACCACGGCGAGAGCGCCGACGACATCATCAAGGCGCAAGACCAACACCTCAAGGAGATCGTCAAGGCCGGTGATGACTCCCACGTGCCAGCCCGCGGTGAGATGAAGGGCCGGTGGCTCCACCCCAAGAAGTCGATGAGCTGGTACAACGACGTCAAGAAGCGATTCGCCGAGCTGCCGGAGAGTTGACGCTTAGCGCAAAACTCATTCGCAAAAAAGTGAGGGAGATGCAGCGGCTCGTCGCTCCTAACAGTTGAACACGGCCCACAGGGGCCGCGACTGTGAAGGAGAGACCATGAGCATCCAGAGCACCAATTCATCAGCCCGTCGGATCACCGCGGCAGCCTTGATGGTCGCCGCGGCTGGTGCCCTCGCCGTTGGTGGCGTCGGCGCCGCTGCGACTGCCAACGCCCAGCCCAGTGGCGGCGAGTCCTACGCCGCCATCGCGTTTTCGCCTGCCAGCGGAACCTGGGCGAGCTTCACGAATGCCTCGTCGTTCGTCGATGCTTCGGCCGGCGCTGTGAACGCGTGCCGCGATGCCGGTGGCGGCCTCTGCCTGCTGGCCGGCTCCACCAACGTCACGGGCGGCGGGGCCAGCTGTGTCGCGCTTGCGGTTCACCCCGAGCACTGGCTGCTCTGGCACAGCGGAGTCGGACCGACTCAGATCAGCTCCATGACCGCAGCCCTGAACGGAAAGGACCGCCGTATCGCCACGACCACTTGCACGACCGTCGGCGGCTCGCCAAACCTTTCCTTCACCGGCAAGGTCGGCGAACTCTCCGGCTCGTAGCACGCCGAACCTGGAGCTGGCGCACCGGCCGGGGCAGCAGGATCGTGCCTCGCCGCTCGCGCCGGTCTCAGTCGGGAAGCGTCGCCAGCCAGTCCGACTCTGCGTCGACCGAGCGACCGTTGATCACGACGAGCGGGACACCCGGCTCGGGAAACCCGTGCAGAACGGTGAGGTTGTTGGCAGCGATGGCCCGTGGGTCGTAGCCGATTGGCAGGCCGACTCTGATCAGATCCTGAGCCGGTTGAGGCGCACCCGCCTGATTGGCCAAGTCGGCCAGCTGATCGTTGCTCAGATCCGTGGGCCCCTTCTCCTTCGGCTGTTGGCCTGCCGAATAGATCAGCTGAACGAAGCGCCACGTGACGTCACTCGCGTGCGAGTGGTCGGCCACCACGTACGCCGCGTAGATCGCTCGGCTGTCGTAGGTGCCGCTCGCGGAGTACTTGTCGAGGAAGTCCACGAACCGCAGGTTGACGCGTAGTGTGCCGGCTTCCACGCGCTCACCGATTTCGGCGCCCTGGGCCCGCACCATCGCTCCGCTGTATGGGCATAGCGGATCCACGTACAGATCGATCTGCCCCAGCGCATTGGGATCACCTATCGAGATGCCATCGCCGGCCGGACTCGCCATCGCCGCGTGCGCCACGCCGGCGGCCGGTCCGCACATCAGCAGCATCACCATGACGCCGAGAGCCGCCCCGAGGGAGCGAAGGAATGGGCTCGCCGATCTTGCGGTCATGGCCCCATCATCCCGCGCCGTCCAATGACGATGGTCCGTGGTGCGGAATGGGTGCCGCATGCCCGACGTTCACCCGATGAGAGAGCGGACGACACCACACGGAGGCGATGCATGAAGATTGGAATCATCGGGGCAGGGCAGATCGGCGGCACGCTGACGCGTCGGCTGCGCGAACTCGGGCACGAGGTCAAGGTGTCGAACTCGCGCTCCCCCGAGACACTCGCCGACCTCGCGGACGAAACCGGTGCGACCGCGGTCTGGGCCAAGGACGCCGCCGCCGATGCCGACCTCGTCATCGTGAGCATCCCGCAGAAGAACGTTCCCGACTTGGCCGACGGAATCGTCGATGCGCGCAAGCCGGATGCGCCGGTGATCGAGACCAACAACTACTACCCGCGGGAACGCGACGGTGAGATCGCGGCGATCGAAGACGGTCAACTCGAGAGTGCGTGGGTCGCGGAGCAGATCGGTGCGCCGGTCTACAAAGTGTTCAACGGCATCTGGTGGAAGCATCTGCTGGAGAGCGGAACGCCCAGTGGCACACCGAGCCGCATCGCACTTCCGATCGCCGGCGAGGACGGGCCGGGCCGTGCACTCGTTCACG
>NZ_JAVRQA010000207.1:0-3117 GCF_032161845.1 Mycobacterium sp. | reverse complement strand
GCTTACGGTTCGTGCAGCCTAACTGATATATCAGTTGTTCCGATAGTCATGGAGACGCGGATGAGTCCATCGCCCCCGGGCGCTCACTTGCCTGAGCACCCCGACTTCCTCTGGCGCAATCCCGAGCCGAAGCGGTCCTACGACGTCGTGATCGTCGGAGGTGGCGGCCACGGCCTGGCCGCCGCGCACTACCTCGTCAAGAACCACGGCATCACCAACGTCGCGGTCCTCGAGAAGGGCTGGCTGGCCGGCGGCAACATGGCTCGCAACACGACGCTGATCCGATCGAACTACCTGTGGGACGAGAGCACCCGGATCTACGAACACTCACTCAAGTTGTGGGAGGGCCTCGAGGAGGATCTGGACTACCCGATCCTGTTCAGCCAGCGCGGGGTGCTGAACCTGGCCCACAGCCTGCAGGACGTTCGCGACAGCGTGCGCCGGGTCGAGGCGAACGTGCTCAACGGCATCGACGCTCAGTGGGTCGAGCCGGATGAAGTCAAGAAGCTCTGCCCGATCGTCAACATCTCCGACGACATCCGCTACCCGGTGCTCGGGGCCACCTATCAACCGCGGGCAGGAATCGCCAAACACGACTACGTCGCTTGGGGTTTCGCCCGCCGCGTCGACGAGGCCGGGGTGGACGTCATCCAGGGCTGCGAGGTCACCGGATTCACGACCAACGGTGATCGGGTGACCGGATTGAACACCACCCGCGGCGACATCTCGGCGGGCCAGGTCGTCCTCTGCGCGGCGGGGCACACCTCCGTGCTCACCGACATGCTGAACGTCCCGGTACCCGTGCAGAGCCATCCCCTGCAGGCGCTGGTGTCCGAACTCCTCCAACCCGTACACCCAACGATCGTGATGTCCAACGCGATTCACGTGTACGTCTCCCAGGCGCACAAGGGTGAACTGGTGATGGGGGCAGGCGTCGACTCCTACAACGGCTACGGCCAGCGCGGTGCCTTCCACATCATCGAGCGACAAATGGCGGCCGCGGTCGAACTCTTCCCGATCTTTGCGCGGGCACATCTGCTGCGGAGCTGGGGCGGAATCGTCGACGTCACCCCTGACGCGTCGCCGATCGTCGGCGTCACCCCATATCAGAATCTTCTGCTCAATTGTGGCTGGGGGACAGGAGGATTCAAGGCCACCCCGGGAGTGGGCTGGTGCCTTGCCGATACCGTCGCCACCGGTGAACTCCATCCGTACATCGCGCCGTTCACCTTGGACCGCTTCGTCACCGGGGCGCTCGTCGACGAACACGGCGCCGCCGCCGTGGCCCACTGACGCCGCCCGACCCGAAACGAGGAGCCACCATGCAACTCATCGAATGCCCGTGGTGCGGGCAGCGCGAGGAGACCGAGTTCCACTACGGCGGTCAGGCGCACGTCCCCTATCCCGAGGATCCGCCTTCGCTGTCCGACGAAGAATGGGCGCACTACGTGTTCTTCAGGGCGAACCCCAAGGGGCCCTTCGCCGAACGCTGGGTTCACAGCGCCGGATGCCGACGATGGTTCAACGCGATCCGGGACACCGCCACCTACCGCTTCCGTACCGTCTACCGCGCAGGCGATCCGAGGCCGACGCTCTGATGACCGCACCGCATCGCACCCCGGCCGGCGGTCGAATAGACCGCGACACCGACTACGAGTTCACCTTCGGTGGGCGCACCCTGACGGGGCACCCCGGGGATACGCTCGCGTCAGCGCTGCTGGCCCATGGCATCCATCACATCAGTTCCAGCGTCAAATACGGTCGCCCGCGTGGCATTTCGGCGGCGTGGGCGGAGGACACCTCCGGCCTCGTCCAGATCGATGCACCCTTCTCCGAGCCGATGCTGCTGGCTTCGACGGTCGAACTCTACGACGGTCTGGCCGCCACGGGGATTCCGGGTCAGGGCAGGTTGTCCGAGGTTCCCGACCCGGCCCGCTATGACGCCATGCACGCCCACGCCGACCTGCTGGTCGTCGGCGCCGGCCCGGCTGGGCTGATGGCCGCGCTGACCGCGGCACGTTCGGGGGCCCGAGTCGTGGTGGTGGACGAGCAGTCCGAGCCCGGCGGCGCCCTGCTCGGCAGTGCCGACCGCATCGACGGCGCGCCCACCCTGGACTGGGTCCGGTCGGTGGTCGAGGAACTCGCGACCTTCCCCGAGGTGCGGCACCTGCAGCGGACGACCGCGTTCGGTCACTACGACGACGGGTTCGTCCTTGCGCTCGAGCGCCGCACCGACCATCTCGGTGGCCGTGCCCCGGAGGGTGTTTCGCGGCAACGGGTGTGGCGGATCCGCGCCAAGCACGTCATCGTCGCGACGGGCGCCCACGAGCGGCCCGTCGTGTTCGCCGACAACGACCGGCCCGGAATCATGCTGGCGCACAGCGCCAGGACGTTCCTGCACCGTTACGGCGTCCTGGTCGGTCGGGAAGCCGCTGTCTTCACCACCAACGACAGCGCCTATGTCGCGGCATTCGACCTCGCCGATGCGGGCACCGCCATCAAGGTCATCGTCGACGCGCGCCCGCACGTCCGCGAGGACCTTCGATCGGAATGCGACCGCAGGGGCATCTCGCTGCGCCAGGGTGCGGTGGTCTGCGGCACCCGGGGCGAGGAGCGCATCACTCACGCGCTGATCACCGGTGATGCTGGCGCCGAGGCGGTTTCGTGTGACGTCCTCCTGGTCAGCGGTGGCTGGAACCCAGCGGTGCACCTGTTCAGCCAGGTCCGCGGAACGTTGCGCTACGACTCCGCGCTCGGCGGCTTCGTTCCTGACGCGCCGGTGGAGAACGTCAGCGTCGCCGGTTCCGCCAGCGGTGTGATGGACCGGTCCGGCTGCCTGCGGCAGGGGCAGGCGTCGGCGCTGGCCGCACTCGCGGAGCTGGGCATCGAGACCGGCGAACCCGCCGCCGTCCCGAATACGCCTGCCGACGACGTGGCGCCCGGCCTGGTGCTCTGGCGAGTGTCCACCGGCGACGACGACGCCCAGTTCGTCGACGTCCAGCGCGACGCGACCGTCGCGGATCTCGGCCGCGCCGTCGGTGCGGGGATGCGATCGATGGAACACATCAAGCGCTACACCACCATTGGCACCGCACACGACCAGGGCAAGACGTCGGG
>NZ_JAVRQA010000206.1:0-3202 GCF_032161845.1 Mycobacterium sp. | reverse complement strand
CGCACTCTATCGAACACCGGGCTTGAATTGTGAACAATCGTCCATCAAAGTGGACGTGTGTCCACACAACTGCTGCGACGGTCCGCTGAAGCGCTCAACCGCGGAGATGTCGAGGGCTACCTGAGCGGGTTCGCTCCTGACTGCCTGCGTTGGGTAGGCGGACTGGGCCTATCGCTCACGGTGGCCGACATCCGAGACAACCTCGGACAACTCTTCGCCGCGTTCGACGAGCTTCACCTCGACGAGGACCTAATGTTCGGTGGCGACGGTCATGTCTGCGCCCGCTGGACGTTGCGCGGAACCCACACAGGGGAGTACGGCGGAATCGCGCCGACACTTCGCGAGATCTCCGTAGAGACCTGCGAGGTCTACAAGTTCACCGGCGACAAGGTCGCCGAGTGTCACGTGTACGGCGAGTCGATGAGCCTGTTCAACCAGATCTCCGGGAGTGCGCGTGACTGAGTTGACTGCGTCGACCCTATTGCGCCCCGACATCCTCGACGAGCCATACGACTTCTACGCGACCCTGCGGACCCAGGCGCCGGTCTGGGCGGTGCCCGGTACCGACATCGTCACGGTCGCCACGTTCGACCTCATCTCCGAAGCTGTCGGACGTCCAGAAGACTTCTCCTCCAATATCGTGTCCCTGCTCTACCGCGACGATGACGGGCTCCCTGCTCGGCTCGACTTCGGCGGCACCGCGCAACCGACGCTCGCGACGGCCGATCCGCCGCTGCACACGACCCACCGAAAGGCGGTCTTCCCCGAACTGGTGGCCCGCCGGATGCGCACCCTGGAGGGCGACATCCGGGCGCTGTGCGCGTCGGCGATCGACCAGGCGCTCGGCGACGATCCGTTCGAATTCATGAGCACCGTTGGCAACGTCGTGCCAATTACGGTGGTCGCCAAGCTGATCGGGTTTCGCGACATCAACCCGTCGCAGCTGCTGGGAGCCGCCTTCGACTCGACCGCGATGATCGGCGGCACCATGACCCTGGACCGCCTGACTGAACTCGTCACTCGCATCGGCGCCATCCAAGAGTGGATCCGGCTTCAGGTCGCAGCGACTACGGATGCCGACGACGACGGCATCCTGCTCGCCGTCCGACGAGCTCTGGACGCGGGCACGCTGCAGGAGGGCGAAGTGCAAATCATCCTGCACACGCTGCTCAGCGCAGGCGGGGAGACGACCAGCAGCCTCGTCGGCAACGCCGTGCGCCTGCTCGCCGACGACCAAAAACTGCAACAGCGGCTGCGTGAAGCACCCGAATTGATCGACACGTTCGTTGAGGAGGCTCTTCGACTCGAGTCGCCGTTCCGTCAACAAATGCGCAGCATTCCCCACGACACCACGCTGGCAGGCGTCGAGATCCCAAGTGGCTCAACGGTAGTGCTGCTATTCGGTGCTGCGAACCGGGATTCGACACAGTTCGACAACCCGGACGTCGTGGACCTCGACCGCGGATCCCCGCGCCGCCACCTGGCCTTCGGGCACGGCATCCACTACTGCGTGGGCGCTGCGCTGGCTCGGATCGAAGCCAGGGCCGTACTGACCACGTTGCTGGAGCGGACGCGCGAATTCACGGTCGATCCCGCCGACAGTCCGCGCTGGGCGGAGAGCTTCCTGGTCCGTCGCCACGAACACCTCCCGTTGACGGCAGTGCGCATCGACGCAACTTGAGGGCTTGTGGCAAGCGGGCCAATCGTTGCACCCGGGCTACTGCCCTGAAGTGAACGGCGGCACGGTGGGTCGGTGATACCGCCGTCGATGCCTCCCCCCGCATACATCGTCCGGTCGATGTTCGAGGCGCGCACCAGGATGAACATTGCGCCTTCCACGACATTCCCTACGACGCGATGTTCGGTCACGAAGATGTCAAGGCCGATACGACACGGTGCTCTGCGTTCCGTCGGGACGCGTCGCAGTGAAGACGACGTCTTCAGGTCGGTCGCCGGGGTTGGCGGGAATCCATCGGAATGAATAGCCATCGGGGTTTCCGGTGGAGGGCAGGTAGAACCGGCCGCTCTGTTCGATCGCGCCGGTGCCGGTGGACGCCGTGATCGTGACGCCAGGGCTCCGCGGCTCGACCCTGAAGAGCCATGAGCCGTCGAACATCATCGTGTAGGCGCCGCTGGACGTGTCCGTGACGGCGAGATCCTCATTGCCGACGTCGGTAAGGGTCGTGTGGCTGCCTTCGTCGGTCGACGGCGTCGTCGGGGTGGAGGTTCCGCCGGACGGCTGGGACGCCGGTTGATTGGCCAAGTAGGTGATGGTCGAGGTTCTGCCGTCCGCGTAGTGCGCCGTCAGCACGACGATCGGGGTGGTTCCGTCGTTCGGCCCGGTCCAGAGGTATTGCGCGGTACTGGCATCGGTGCCTTCCCAGCGTCTCATGGCGCCGTTCGGTGACGCCGCAGTCACCGTCACCCATGGGACCTGCTTGACGTCGATCCGCCAGCCGCTGGCGTTAGGGCCCGTGGTCGGACTTATTTGCATCTCGTTGTTTCGGGCGTTGGGTCCGGTCGGCGGAAAATATTGGGGGTCGGGGATTGGTAGCGGTTCCGAGCCGTCGTCGCTGGGGTTGGCCCCGCGAAAGGTGATGGCGCTCGGTGTGCCGGCGGCGTCGGTCGCCGTGAAGGTGATGGTGGGGTAGCGATAGGACCAATCGAGCCCATCGTTGGGACGGAAGAGGAACCGATAGTCGAAGAATTTGCCTTCCGTTCCCGTTGCCGCGTCGCCCACCCAGCGATAGCCGGAGGGGTAGGACTCCGACATGCGACCGTCGGGGCTCGAGGCTGAGATCGGAAGCCGCCCAGTGCTGGGTCTGATGGTTACTATCCAGCCCTTCTGCTCTGCATCCCAGTACGAATTGATGATTTGCATGTTCGCATTTGCTGCAGTGGGCCCGATCGTCGTATCGCTGGCATCGTAGGGCGGCGGCGGCAGCGTCGGATCGTTCATGGCCGGCTTCAGGTTGGTGTAGGTCGGTGTCGTTGGAACGGTTGGCGGGGTCTGCGGGGTGGTGGGGGTGGTCGTTCCGCCGCCGCTCGAGCCCGTCGGGCGGTAGGTCATGGTGGTGGTCGTGCCGTCGGGACGCGTTGCGGTGAAGACGACGTCCTGCGGGGTGTCGCCGGGGTTGGTCGGCGTCCAGGTGAAGTTGTAGCCGTCCGGGTTCCCCGTGGAGAGCATGTAGAACCGGCCGGT
>NZ_JAVRQA010000205.1:0-10902 GCF_032161845.1 Mycobacterium sp. | reverse complement strand
TTGCCGGTCTGCGACGCCCACAGGACCAGTGGACCGTCGGTGACGGGCTCCGATGCACCAGGGGTACGGGAATGTGCGCCTGCGAGCATGCCGTCGATCCACAACCGCACGTCTGGCCGGACCGGCGCGGTCGGTGGTAGCACGGGTACGCCGGGTCGGCCACCCGGGATCCCCGCGAAGAAGCCTGCGAGATAGGTCTTCTCGGCATCGTCGAGCGTCGGTGGCGCCAGCCCCTCCAGGCCAAGCCCCGCCGGGCTGGCCAACTCCAACTTCATGGGTACCGGCCGCAGTGCGACTGCGCACGCCTTGAACTCGGGCTGCAAGGAGTCGGGGTCGACGGCGTCGTTGGTGAGCGCGTTGATGGTGAGGTATTCGCCGTGCTCGTCGTTCCAATGGAACGGCACGAAGCAGTTGCCTGGACGCACCCGGTCGGTCACCACCGCAGGCAGCACGGCTCGACCGCGGCGCGAAGTGACTTCGACCCGCTGCCCCTCGACGATGTCCTGGGCCGCCGCGTCGTCGGGATGGACCTCGACGAACGGCCCGTTGTCGAGGTTGTTGAGCTTGGCCACCTTGCCCGTCTTGGTCATGGTGTGCCACTGGTGTTGCAGGCGACCGGTGTTCAGCACCATCGGATAGTCGTCGTCGGGCATTTCTCGCGCGTCCAGGTGCGGGCGGGGGTGGAACACCGCCCGCCGAGACGGGGTCGGAAAGGCCAGTTTGGGGCGATGCCCGTTCTCGTCGACGAATGGGTTCTGGCTGACGCCGTCGTTCAGGTAGCGGATCGGATGCCGATCATCGGCGCCACCTGGATCAGCCAGCGGCGGCGCAGGCCACTGCACCGGGGTCTCCCGCAACCGGTCGTAACTCACGCCGCGCAGATCGTAACCGGTTCGGGGATTGGAGAACTCGCGGATCTCGTCGAAGACCTGAGAACTCGACTCATAGGCGAAGTGCTCGCCGAAGCCGAGGTGCTCGGCGACCTGGCAGATCAACAACCAGTCGGGCCTGGCGTCGCCCGCGGGCGGGATGGACTGCCGCAGCAGGGTGAGGTTGCGTTCCGAGTTGACCATGACTGCGTCGGATTCGGCCCACAGCGTCGCGGGTAGGACGATGTCGGCGTAGTGGTTCGTCGCCGTGGCGCGATAGGCGTCCTGGGTGATGACCAGCTCGGCGGATTCCAAACCGGTGATCACGGTCTCGCGGTTCGCCACGCTGGCAACCGGATTCGTACAGATGATCCAACACGCCTTGATGGCACCGTCGGCCATCTGCTTGAACATCTCGACGGTTCCCGGCCCAACGTCGGAACGGATGGTGCCTGGCTCCAGGCTCCACCCGCGCTCGACGAACGCTCGGTCGTCGGCCGACGTCACCGCGCGCTGGCCGGGCAGACCCGGGCCCATGTAACCCATTTCGCGACCGCCCATGGCATTCGGCTGCCCGGTCAGCGACATGGGACCGCTGCCGGGGCGGCAGATGGCGCCGGTCGCCAGGTGAAGGTTGCAGATGGCGTTGGTGTTCCACGTCCCATGGGTGCTCTGGTTGAGCCCCATCGTCCAGCAACTCATCCACTCGCCCGCTTCGGCGATCATCGCCGCGGCCCTTCGGATGTCGGCTTCGGACAGGCCGGTGATCTGTGCGACGACGTCCGGCGGGTAGTCCGCCAGGAAGGCGGGCATCGCGTCCCAGCCGTCGGTGTGCTCGGCGATGAACTCGCGGTCGATCTCGCCGGACTCGACCAGCAGGTACAACAGCCCATTGAGCAGCGCCAGATCCGTTCCAGGCCGGATGGGGAGGAACAGGTCGGCCCTGTCCGCGGTCGTCGTGCGGCGCGGATCCACCACGATGAGCTTGGCTCCGGCCTTGAGGCGATCGATCATGCGCAGGTACAGAATCGGGTGGCAATCGGCCATGTTGGAGCCGATGACGAAGAACAGATCCGCCGAGTCGAAGTCGGTGTAGGAACCCGGCGGGCCGTCCGCACCGAGCGACTGCTTGTATCCCGTTCCCGCACTGGCCATGCATAGCCGGGAGTTCGACTCGATGTGCACCGTGCGCAGGAAGCCCTTGGCGAGCTTGGTCGCCAAATACTGGGCCTCGATCGACATCTGACCGGAGACGTACAGCGCAATCGCATCAGGTCCGTGCTCGTCGACGATGGCCCGCAACCGCCGCCCGGCTTCGGCGACCGCCTCGTCGACCGGAGTGGGCACGGCTTGCTCGCCGCGGGACGGCCGAATCAGGGCAGAGGCGAGCCGGTCGTCGTTGGCCGCCATCAGCTCCGCGTGCGTCGCACCCTTCGTGCACAGGCGGCCGAAGTTGGTGGGGTGCAACTTGTCCCCCGACACCCTTGCGATGACTGGCCTGCCGGTCGCGGCATCGGTCTTGGTCTGAACCTCGATGCCACAGCCAACACCGCAGTACGAGCACGCGGTACGGGTCGTGACCGTCATGCGGATTAGCCCGCGCCGACCGGCACGGCCGCCCTGCCGACGTGCTCACCCGCGTGCGCCACGGTCTTCATCCGCAGGAAGACGAACCACGTGGTGATGGCGCAGATGACGTAGAAGCCGAGGAACACCCAGAACGCATTGGTTGCCGACTTGGCGTCACCCACGTAGGACGCCCTCAATACGATGTTGATGAAGACGCCGCCCAGTGCACCGACCGCTCCGGCGAATCCGATCAGCGCGCCAGACATGCTGCGCGACCATGCTGCCTTCTCCTCGCGGCTCCAGCCCTCCTGGCCCTGAGCCTTCGCCTCGAAGATCGACGGGATCATCTTGTAGGTCGAGCCGTTTCCGGTGCCCGACAGGACGAACAGCAGGATGAAACCGACCACGTAGGCAGTCATCTGCCCGCCCGACGGGGCGCCGGCGAGGGCGTCGTCACGGACGCCTGCCGCCACCAGGACGCCCGCGGCGAAGATCATCGCCACGAAGGTGTACAGCGTGATCTTGCCGCCGCCGACGCGGTCGGCGAGCTTTCCTCCGAACGGACGCGCGATGGAACCGAGCAGCGGCCCGATGAAGGCGATCTGCGCGGCGTGCAGCGAGGCTTGCGCGGCATTGTCGCCACCCGCCAGGTAATTGATCTGCATGACCTGGCCGAAGGCGAAGCTGAAGCCGATGAAAGAGCCGAAGGTACCGATGTACAAGAAGCTCATCACCCAGGAATGCTTGTACCGCAGCGCTTCTGCCATGGCACCGAGGTTCGAGCGTTGATTGCGCAGGTTGTCCATCCAGATCGCCGCACCCAGTGCCGCCAGGGCGATCGCGACGAGGTAGATGGCACAGACGATTTCGGGAGCGGTGTTGCTGATCACGGCGATCACGAACAGCCCGATCAGCTGGATCACCGGCACCCCGATGTTGCCGCCACCAGCGTTGAGCCCCAACGCCCAGCCCTTGAGCCGCTGCGGATAGAACGCGTTGATGTTGGTCATCGACGACGCGAAGTTGCCACCGCCGAAGCCGGCGAAGGCAGCCACGATCATGAACGTCGTGTACGTCGTGCCCGGCTGCGTCATGACGTACAGCGTCAGCGCCGTCGGGATGAGCAGCAGCACGGCGCTGACGATGGTCCAGTTCCGCCCGCCGAAGCGAGCAGGCGCGATGGTGTACGGAATCCGCATGAAGGCACCGACCAGCGTCGGCATGGCCACCAGGTAGAACTTGCCCGCGGCGTCGATGTGGTAGACGGCCTGGGGCATGAACAGCACCATCACCGACCAGATCGACCAGACCGAGAAGCCCACGTGCTCGGCGATGATCGACCAGATCAGATTTCGCCGTGCGACGCTCTTCCCACCGGCGTCCCAAGCTTCGACGTCTTCGGCATCCCAATGCTCGATGTTGCGGTCACGGGTGAACGGCATGCGACTCTCCTAGGCAGGTTGTTGAGTCGAGTCAATGCCCAGGCCATTCCGGGCCAGTTGCCCTGCCATGTCCCCCGTGTCAACAGTGCCTCACATGCAATGAGGGGTGCGGGTGAGGCGATGTGGACCACAGCGGAGACACCTGCGAAACGGTGCGGTAACACAACCGATTTAGCTTCGGTGCGATGAGCGACGGCAGCACACCGGTATTCCTGCAGGGCCCCTTCGAATTCGAGGGCAACGGGCTGGGCAAGCCGCTGCTGATCGATGAATCACTGCGCTACACGGTCCCCGCCGGTGCCGTCACCCAACCGTTGTACTTCCGGGGCGGCAACTCCACGAAGGACATGATCGCCGTCGTGCTCTTCCGCGACGGAAAACCGATGCGCTACTTCCCAATCGCCGCAAAGGGTGCCACCCACGTCGCGCTTCGAGTGGTCGAGGATCTGCTCGCCGACACGGTGCTCGAACTCTTCGTCGCGGCTCCCGGCGGATGCCGCGGAACGGTCATCGTCGACCTCGGCCTGGTGCAGGTTCAATGACCGAGAACGGGCTCAAGAAGCTCGTCGTAGTCGGCAACGGGATGGCAGGCGTCCGCGCGGTCGAGGAGATCCTCGCCAGGGGTGGTGCCGAGCAATTCGACATCACCGTCTTCGGTGACGAGCCGTACGGCAACTACAACCGGATCCTGTTGTCCAACGTGCTCGCGGGCAGCGACGACGCGAGCGGGATCTACCTCAACGAGGTGGATTGGTACGCCGAGAACGGGATCGTCCTGCGGGCCGGCGTCCGGGTGGTCCGCGTCGACCCGTATGCGCACATCGTCCACTCCGACGACGGCTCGGCCACCAAATACGACCGGCTCATCCTGGCGACGGGCAGTCGGTCGTTCTTCCCGCCGATGACGGGGTTGTGGGCCGACGACAAGAACCTGACCGACGGGGTCTTCGGCTTCCGGACTCTCGACGACTGCATCGGCATGATCTCGGAGGCCGCCCACCGGACCAAGGCGGTGGTGATCGGCGGCGGGTTGCTGGGCCTCGAGGCTGCCCGCGGCCTGCAGAACCGCGGACTGGTCGTCGACGTCGTCCACGCCGGTCCCACCCTGATGAACGCCCAACTCGACGATCCCGGCGGAGCGATCCTGCGCAGGTCCGTGGAGGGCATCGGCATCACGGTGCACGTCGACAAGCGCACGGTCGAGGTCACCACGTCCTCCGACGGCCGACTCACCGGAATCGTCTTCGCCGACGGCAGTTCGATCGACTGCGACATGCTGGTCATCGCCACCGGCATTCGCCCCAACGTCGGGCTTGCCCAACGCGCGGGTCTGACCGTCGAACGCGCGATCGTGGTCGATGATCACATGCGCTCGATCGACGCCGACGACGTCTACGTCGTCGGCGAATGCGCCCAGCACCGCGGTCAGGTATATGGCCTGGTGGCACCGCTGTGGGAGCAGGCCGCCGTGCTCGCCGACCACCTGACGGGCACCAACTCCGTTGCGGCATATCATGGTTCGCGCACGGCGACCAAGTTGAAGGTGGCGGGCGTCGACGTCGCCTCGATGGGCCTCAAGGGCCCGGAGTTGCCCGACGACGAGTTCGTGCAATTCTCCGAACCGCGCCACGGCGTCTACAAGACGATCGTCATCCGCGACGGAAAGCTCGTCGGCGCCACCCTGGTCGGGGACCTCAGCAAGGTCTCGTTCCTGACGCAGGCCTTCGACAGTGGGCTGGCGCTTCCCGAGGAACGCGTGTCGATGATGTTCGACATCGGCACCCCGGAGGTGGCGGTCGGAGTGGCCGAACTCTCCGACGACGCGCAGGTCTGCAACTGCAACGGCGTCTCCAAGGGCGCGTTGGTGGCATGCGTACGTGGCGGCGAGAACACCGTCACCGGAGTGATGAAGGCGACCAAGGCGGGCAAGGGCTGCGGCTCCTGCAAGGAGCTGGTGGCGCAGGTCGTGGAGTGGGCCGCCGGCGGCGCAGTCGCCGACGATCCGTCGGCCAGCTGGTATGTCCCTAGCCTCCCCTACGACAAGCCGGCGCTGATGCGGATGATCCGCGAGCTCCAATTGCATTCGGTGTCATCGGTTTTCGCGGCGCTGGCACCAGACGGCAGGTCCGACGCTGGATCGAAGATGGCATTGTCCTCACTGCTGGAGACGATGTGGGCCGACGAGTTCGTCGACGAGCGGGACGCGCGCTTCATCAACGACCGGGTCCATGCCAACATCCAGCGCGACGGAACGTTCTCGGTGGTGCCGCAGATGAAGGGTGGCGTTACCGACTCACACCAGCTGCGCAGGATCGCCGAGGTCGCGGACAAGTACGCCGTCCCGATGATCAAGCTCACCGGCGGTCAGCGCATCGATCTGCTCGGCATCCGCAAGGAGGATCTGCCCGGCGTGTGGGCCGATCTGGACATGCCGTCGGGATACGCCTACGGCAAGAGCTTCCGCACCGTGAAGACATGCGTTGGCAGCGACTTCTGCCGCTTCGGCGTCGGCGATTCGACGGCACTGGGCATCGCCATCGAGGAGCGCTACCAGGGCTTGGCGAGCCCGGCAAAGATGAAGCTCGCCGTCACCGGGTGTCCGCGCAATTGTGCGGAGGCACTGTGCAAGGACCTGGGCGTGGTCGCCGTCGACGGCGGTCGGTGGGAGATGTACGTCGGCGGTGCGGCTGGTGCCCACATCCGCAAGGGGGATCTGCTGGCCACCGTCGACAGTGCGGCCGAGGTGATGACGCTGACCGGTCGCTTCCTGCAGTACTACCGGGAGAACGCCAACTGGCTGGAGCGCACCTACGCGTGGGTGCCGCGGGTCGGAATCGACCACATCCGCGCGGTGGTGGTCGACGACGCCGACGGCCTAGCTGCGCAGCTGGACGCCAACATGGCGAAATCCGTTGCTGCATATCGCGATCCGTGGCTGGACGGTCGCGAGCCCGCGAGCGAGGGCCAGTTCCGCGCGTCGCTGCCGTTGCTGCCGCTCCCCCAGGTTCCGGTGCGCCCATGACCGACGTCGCGATCGGCCGGGTCGAGGAGATCCCGCTCGGCGAGGGGCGCACGTACGCCGTCGACGGCCAACAGATCGCCGTCTACCGGATGCGCGATGGTTCGTTGCGGGCGCTCGGTGCCACCTGCCCGCACAGGGGTGGACCCCTCGCCGACGGCCTCACCGACGACGACGCGGTGGTGTGCCCGCTGCACGGGCGGGCCTTCGACCTGAGATCCGGCGCCGAGATCGGCGGCAGCGGACCGGGAGTCTGCTCGCACCCCGTGGCCGCCGACGGAGATGGGTCGATCCGCCTGACCCTCGAATGCGGTTGAGTCGTCACATGTCCGCGTGACGACTCCGGATGAAGCCGTAGGCGCCGTACGCGGCTAGGCCCAGCGCGGCGACGATGAGAAGGATCTTCCCGAACGGCGCGCTGCCAAGCGTCTTCACCGCGGCGTCGATACCGGAGGCCTTCGCCGGATCGGCGGTGAACGTGGCGACGAGGACCAGGACGCCCGCACCCGCGAGAACCAGTCCCTTGGCGACGTAACCGATGATTCCGACCCAGGTGATCCCGGTGCCGCCCGACACGTTGAGATCCTTGAGGAACTTCTTGCTGGCGCCCTTGTAGACGTGATAGCCGCCCACGGCCATCACGACGAGCGCCACGACCACCAGAACCGCCTTGCCCCAGATGGATTGCATCATCTGCGCGCTCAGGCCCGCGTTCTGCTGACCGCTGGACTTACCACTGCCCATGGCGAACTTGCCGGCTGAGACGGCAAGCGCAAGGTAGACCACGCCGACGGCGGCGGACTTCACCCGGTGCTTGGCGTCGTGCTCGAGAAACGTCTCGAGGAGGTACCACACGCCGAGGGCGGCAAGGACGACGGCGGCGACCCACAGCATGACCGCGCCGCCGGGCTGCGCGGCGAGGGTGGCCAGCGCCCCGGACTGATCCGCGTTGCCGCCACTGCCGAGAGCGAGCTGCGCCACGATGAACGCCAGCAGTAGGTGCAGCACTCCGCTCGCCGCAAAGCCGCCACGGGCGACACGCTCGAACCAAGCGTTGTCCTGAACCTCGTTGGCGGTGGCGCGGGAATTGACCATTCCCCGGGATTACCCCGCGGAAAGTGCCCCAAACCATAAATTTACGACCATGCAGATAAGGCCCTACGGTGCGGGTTTGACCGCCAGCACGGGCTTGTGGCATTCGAGCAGCAACTGCTGGGAGACACTGCCCAGCAGCAGCTTGCCGACGGGATTGCGGTGCCGGATCCCGATCACCAAGAGTTCGGCGTCGGGGCGGTCCATCACCGTCAGCAGTTCGTCGACCGGATCGACCCCGACGGGCTGGGTCAGTTCATACGCCAGCCCGCTGTTCTTGAGCCGCTCCTCGACGTCGTGCACCTCTGGCGCACCGGCGAAGGCCGGATCGACGTACGCGTCGCCCTTGGTCGAGTTGACGACCAGAAGGCCCGTCCCCCGAAGCGAAGCCTCGGTCATGGCGTGCTCGAGTGCTGCCTGGCCATACTGATCGGCGGTGTATCCGACGACTATCATTTCGACTCCTCGCGCGAGCGCTCGTTGTAATGCTCCTCGCGCGAGCGCTCGTCAGTGGTCACGCCTGGGCCTTCTCTCTCTGGTCCTTGTCATCCTCGACGAGCAGCAGGGTCTCCTCGCTGCGGTGCATCAGCTTCAACACCAGCGGCGCCAGCAGCAGCAGTGCCATGCAGACGTACACGACGATCGCGACGGGCTCGGTGAACAGGCTGCCCCATTCGCCCCCGCCCAGCTGAAGGCTCTGCCGAAGCTGACGTTCGATGCGCGGCCCGAGGATGACACCGATGATCAACGGAAGCACCGGTAATCCGAAGCGCCGCATCATCAGCCCGAGCAGACCGAACACCAGTAGCAGCACCAGATCAAGCGGCTGGATGTTGACGGCGAAGGCGCCGAGCGTCGCGAAGAACAGGATGCCCGCGTAGAGATACGGCCGCGGCGTGCGCAGCAGCTTCGCCCACAGCGGCGCCAGCGGAAGGTTCAGCACCAGCAGGAGGAAGTTGCCGATGAAGAGGCTCGCGATCAGTGTCCAGATCAGCAGCGGCTCCTTGTCGAAGAGCGTTGGGCCAGGCTGGATTCCGTAGGACACGAACGCCGTCAGCATGACCGCGGCGGTCGCGTTCGTCGGAAGGCCGAGCGACAGCATCGGCACCAGAGTGCCTGCCGCCGAGGCGTTGTTCGCCGCCTCCGGCCCTGCGACACCCTCGATGGCACCCTTGCCGAACTCCTCGGGATGCTTGGAGAGCTTCTTCTCGGTGATGTAGGACAGGAACGTCGGCAGCTCCGCACCGCCTGCGGGCAGCGCTCCGAACGGGAAGCCGTACGCGGTGCCGCGAAGCCACGGCTTCCAGGACCGCTGCCAATCGCTCTTGCCCATCCACGGCCTGCCGACCGGAATCACCTCGGCGGGCTTCTGCCGCAGGTGCGCGGCCACCCAGAGCGCCTCACCGAGCGCGAAGATCGCCACCGCGATGACGACGATGTCGATACCGTCGGAAAGCTGCGGCAGGCCGAACGTGGCCCTGGCCTGCCCGGTCAGGGAGTCGATGCCGACCAGCCCGATCGCCAGCCCGAGGAACAGCGAGATGCCGCCGCGCAGCTTCGACGAGCCGAGCACGGCCGTCACCGCAACCAGTGCGAACAACATGATCGCCAGGTAGGACGGGGCGCCGAGGGTGACGGCGAAGCGCGAGATCGCCGGGGCGAAGAGCGCAAGGAGAAGCGTGCCGATGGTGCCTGCGACGAACGACCCGATGGCTGCCGTCGCAAGCGCCTGCGCGGCTCTGCCCGCCTTGGCCATCTTGTTGCCCTCGATCGCGGTGATCACCGAGGACGACTCCCCCGGCGTGTTCAGCAGGATCGAGGTCGTCGACCCGCCGTACATGCCGCCGTAGAAGATGCCCGCGAACATGATGAACGCCGCGCTGGGGCTGACGTTGTAGGTGATCGGCAGCAGCAGTGCCACCGTCATCGCGGGTCCGATGCCGGGCAGGACCCCGACCGCCGTCCCCAACAGCACGCCGATCATGGCGTAGAGCAGATTCATCGGCGTCGCGGCCTGCTCGAAGCCCTGGAGCAGCCAGCCCAGATTGTCCAACATCTACAGAATCCCATCCAAGATGCCTGCGGGCAGCGGGATTCCGAGCCCTGAGTAGAACGCGTAGAAACTCGTGACGCTCAGAACCGCGCCGATCACGATGTTGCGGACGTAGTGCCTGCTACCGAGAACCGTTGCGCACGCGGCGAACATCAGGGCGCCGGTGATGGCCCAACCGAGCGGCATCACCAGCAGAATCGTCGCGATGAAGATCGCCACCAGCAGCCCGACGGTGCGCCAGTCACTGGGTAGATCCGGGTCGATGTCCTCCCCGGCGTCGGCCTCACCCCGCGATCCGCGTGGGATGACGATCGCCAGAATGGCCGCCATCAGCAGCAGTCCGATCCCGATGATCATCGGGAAGAGCCGTGGGCCAACGGGATCCACCTTGGCGAAGCCACCTGGAAGGTTGAGCGCGTCGTAGATGATGAAGGCGCCGACCGCGACGAGCACGACACACACCAGGTACTGAGAGCGGTCTACCGAACGCTCCTGCGGAACCGCTGCGGGCTGCGGCTTCTCGATCGGTTCCGTCATAGCAGTCCCAATTCGGTCAGTGTGGTCGAGACCCGTTGATCTTGATCCTTGAGGAACTGTTCGAATGGCGCTCCAGTCATGAACGCGTCACTCCAGCCGTTCTTCACCAGGGCCTCCTTCCATGCGTCGGTGGCGTGCAGCTGTTCGAGAACCTTCACCAGAGCCTGCTTCGACTCGTCCGAGATGCCCGGCGGGGCAAGGACTCCGCGCCAGTTGGTGAACGTGAGATTGACGCCGGCTTCCTTCAGCGTCGGCGCATCGACGCCCTCGACACGCTCATCGCCCGAGACGGCGAGGACTCTCACCTGGCCGGCTTCGATC
>NZ_JAVRQA010000204.1:0-3200 GCF_032161845.1 Mycobacterium sp. | reverse complement strand
CCATTCGCCCCACTCGCCGACGGTGGGGTGCCACGCTGGAGACCAGCGTCGCACTGCGTGCCGCGGCGATCGTGTTGGTCGTCGGGTCGCACGCCGGGCTGTGGACGCTGTGGGGTGGTGCGCACATCCTGCTCGGCATCGCCGGGTACAACTTCGGCCGCTTCTGTCTGACCCCGGTGTCCCGTGTCGACCGGGTGAGGCACTTGCGGAACACGCTCGCGTGGATCGCGGTGCCATCGCTGCTGTGGATCGCGTTCGCGATGCTCGTCACCGACGACTACACCGCGACGAACCTGTTGCTGGCCAACAAGTTTCTCGGCCCCGACGACAGCATGACGGCAGGCCGACTTTGGTTCGTCGAGGTGATCGTCTGGATCCTGGTCGGGCTGCTCGGGGTGTGTTGGCTGCGTTTTGGCGATCTGTTGGAACGACGGTGGCCGTTCGGCTTCGCCGTGGCGTTCCTCGCCGTCGGACTCGCCTTGCGCTATGACGTCCTCGACCTCGGCTTCGGCAACGGCGCCTGGTTCACCATGCTGGCATTCTGGTTCTTCGCGGTCGGATGGGCGGCGGCCAAGGCATCGCACGTCTGGCAGCGTCTCGCCGTCACCGTCGCACTCGCGGTCAGCATCGTCGGGTACTTCGGCAACCCCCATCGGGAAGCTCTGGTCTTCGCCGGACTCGCGCTGCTGATCTGGCTGCCCGCCATCCGCTGCCCAGCGGTCTTCACCGTGTCCGCCGGGCTCATCGCCGAGGCTTCACTCTATGTCTACCTGACCCACTTTCAGGTCTATCCCCTGTTCGGTGAGCACACGGCCCTCGGGGTCATCGCATCGATCGTCGTCGGGGTGATCCTCACCCAGCTCGTGACATTGCTACGCAGAGGACTTCGTGATCGTCGATCGCCGCGGTCAAGGCTGCCGTTCCGCAATGAGCCCCTCCTGCGTCAAAGTGGCGGCGATCGCGCCGTCCACGCCGATCAGGCTGGCAGTGACCAGCCCTCGACCGCGGGCCGCGGCGGGCGACCGGCACTCGAGGAGATTCCACTCGTCGGCACGGACCGGGCGGTGAAACCAGATCGATGAATCGGTCGTCCCACTGCGGTGGGTGCGGGCCATCATCGAGTGACCGTGCACGGCAAGCGCCGGGTCGATCATGTAGACGTCGGTGACGTAGGCCGCGATCACGGTGTGCAGCAACGGTTCGGCGGGAATCGGCACCGTCACCCGCCACCACAGCCGTCGCACGAACTCGCCGCCAACGCGATCGTCGTCGACGCGAATGTCGATCTCCTCCAACGGCATCGACGGAGCCGGGCCTACCGGGCCGGTCCGCGGCAACGAGTCGGGATGGGCGCAGGCAACGTCGACGCGGCCGTGCTCGGGTCCGGCCAGGGCAGAGGCGAACGACACGCTGGCCGTCGTCAGCAGCCGATCAGCCTGCCTGCCCTCCACCCGGCGAGCCGCCGTCGTCCGTCCGTCGAAGACGGGTATGACGGTGTATTCCACCGCCTCGCCGGCCTCACCACCGCGCAGGAACTGCAAATGCATGTTGGTCGGCAGCTTCTCGGCATCGACGGTCCTGGCCGCAGCGGCAAGGCTCTGCGCCATGAACTGACCACCGAAGGCGCGCTTGCCCTCCGGTCCGCTGGCAGGCCCGATCCACGCCTGCGAGTCGCTGCCCGGTCGAACGTCGAGCAGCGCCTGGAGACGGCTCATGCCACGGTGCCCCTCTCGAAGAGCGGGCCGAGTTCGTCGTCGCTGACCCCCACCTCGCGCAACACCTCCGCGGTGTGGTCTCCGAGTGCCGGGGCGGCTACTGCCTTCGGATAGCTGCCATCGATCGACAAGGGCAGGCCCGGTGCGAGGTATTCACCGATTCGCGGCTGAGCCAGACTCGTGAACAGCGGGTTGTCGGTGACCTTCTCGTCGTCGACGACATCGGCGAACGTTCGGTAGCGCTCCCACAGGATGGACGTCGACGACAACGCGGCCGCGACCTCGTCGGCGGTGTGCGCGGTGAACCACACGGTGAAGAGCCCGGTGAGTGCGTCACGATGGCGATACCGGTCGCCCTCGTCGGTGAAGTCTGCATCAAGCGTCTGGCCAAGCGCCGCAACGGCTTTGGCCGTTCCAGTCAGCTCGGTCAGATCCCGGAAGTGGCGCCCGGTCAGCGCGACGACCATGAAGGCGACACCATCGGAGCTGGCGAACTGCTGCCCGTACTGCCCGAATACCGAATTGCCGATCCGCTCCCTCGGCGTGCCGTTGATCATCACCTCGGTCAGGAAGCTCAGGTTGCCCGCGGTCGCGAGCGCCACGTTCTCCAGTGGAATGCTGATGCGCTGCCCCTTACCGGTGGCCTCGCGGTGCCGCAGGGCCGTGGTGACCGCGAGGGCGGTGTACAGCCCGCACGCGACGTCCCACGCAGGCAGCACGTGATTGACCGGAACGTCGAGTTCAACGGCACCCGTGACGAGCGGAAAGCCGATCGCCGCGTTGACCGTGTAGTCCACGCCCGTTCCGCCGTCCGCACGACCCGAGACCTCGACGTGGATGAGGTCGGGCCGCAGCGCGGCCAGCGTGTCGTACGAATGCCACTGGCGGCCCGCCACGTTGGTGATGAGAATGCCCGCATCCGCGATGAGCCGCTGGATCAGAAGTTGGCCGTCGGCGGATCGGACGTCGATTGCCGCGGAGCGCTTGCCCTTGTTGAGGCCTGCCCAATAGATGCTGTCACCGGCATCGGTGACGGGCCATCGGTGGTAGTCCGCGGCGCCCCCGACCGGATCGACGCGGATGACCTCGGCGCCGAGCTGCGCAAGCGTCATTCCCGCCAGCGGAACGGCGACGAAACTGGAGATCTCGATGATCCGCACCCCGGCGAGTGGCCTGGCCGAGTCGGAGGCGGCATTGGTCGGCTCACCGGGCAGGCGCTCGTCGTCGGTCACCCGGTCACCCTAATCAGATCAGTTCGACCGCATCCGCGATGGAGTCGAGAACTCGACTTGGCCGGAAGGGATATCGCTCGATGTCCGCCAGGGTGGTGGACCCGGTCAAGACCAGAATCGTTTCCAGACCGGCCTCGATTCCGGCGACGACGTCGGTGTCCATCCGATCACCGACCATGAACGTGTTCTCCGAGTGCGCCTCGATGCGGTTCAGTGCACTGCGAAACATCATCGGGTTCGGCTTGCCGACGAA
>NZ_JAVRQA010000203.1:0-2513 GCF_032161845.1 Mycobacterium sp. | reverse complement strand
AGCGATGTCGACCAGACCGGTGTTGCCGAACGCGGCGGGCTCGTCACGCCCGAACGGTCCGAATCGCTTGGAGCCGAGCATGTATCCGGTGCCCCAGCGGATCGGCATCAGGCCGGTTGCGACGTCGGGACGCAGTCGGCGGGCCTGCGCCGTTGCGGCTCGCAGGGTGTCCGGCCGCATGACGTGAACTCCGTCGAGTTCGCCTCCGCGACGCAGTATTTCGGCGAACCGGGACAGCTCGTCGGCGTTGGAGACGGCGTTGGACGACGGGACCACGCCGGTGAGAAATTGGGGGGTATTGCTGTAGGGGATGATCTGGTGCATCGTTCCGCCCACCGCAAGGCGGAAGGCCGCCGCGATGGGTGCGGGCAATGGCTTGCCGGTTGGATGGCTCGGCGCTACGAGCGGAACGTCCTGCGGCGCAACGCCATAATTGGTCCAGCGGAAGCCGAGCGGGTCGAGGATCTCGTCGGCGAGGATGTCGCGGATGCCCTTTCCCGTCGCGGCGGAGACGATCTCCCGGACCAGCGGACCCCAGGTGACGGCGTGATAGACGTGCACCAGGCCCGGCGGGTAGATGGGCCGCAGGTTGCCGAGCATCTCGCGGGCGTACTCGCTGTCGTTCATGCGCTTGAGGTCGGGCTTGGGTCCCGTCGCGAAGGGCACGCCGGCGCTGTGCGTCATGACGTGCCGGATGGTGGTGCGGTCCTTGCCGTGGCTGGTGTAGGTGGGCAGGTAGTCGCAGACCCGATCGTCGAGGGAGAACACCCCGCGTTCGACGAGCATGTGGACGACCGTCGTCGACATCATCTTGGCCGCCGAGTACACGCAGAACGGCGTATCGGTGCCGACGACGATCTTCTCGGCGTCCGGCGAGTCCTCGGGACCGTTGCCCCAGCCATGCCCGATTGCTCGGTTCAGCACGACCTTCCCCTTGACCCGCAGGCACACCTGGATCGCCGGATGCATCCCGGCGGCGTACCAGTGCCGCGTGGTCTGCCAGATCCGCTCGATGGCCGCCGGGTCGACGTCGGAGTGATCTTCGTCGGCGACCGTGGTGACGGCGTCGAGGTCGGACGGGACGCGGATTCTGCCGTCTGCCGTCATGCCTGCTGCCTGTGGAGCGTGGCGGACAGATGGTGCTGCAGCGGCTGGCCGACGGCCCCCATGCGCATCGTATAGGTCAGCTGGTCACTGACGATGTGAAGGGAACGCCCAAGCGTCGCAACCTCTTTGGCGGACGCGCTCAGCCCGATGGTCGTCGCGGTCAGCTCCATGTCGATCGAGGAACCGGTCACCGACAGCGTGCCCTCCAGGATCTCGGTGATGCCCGTCGGATGGGCGAGGATCAGCTCCACGCGTCCCGGAGCCGGCATGCGGAGATAGCCGGTCTCGGCGTGCAGCGGCCTGCCGTCGTCGACGGCCTTGGTCCGCTGGCCGTAGCTCAGGAACGGCTTTCCGACGTGGCCGAACGTCACTTCTTCGAGGTACTCGAACGGCTCGATGGTGGGGTACTCGCCAGCGCCTTTGCCCGCCCAGGTGCCAAGCAGAGGAGCCAGCGCGGTGACGCCGGGATGCAGATCGGGCACGCGGTCAGGGTACTTGGCCCCGTCAGCTCTCCTTGATGCGCTCGGCGATCAGTTCGGCCAGACGATCCGGCTGCTGATCGGGAATCCAGTGCGAGCCGTCGAGGATCTCGAACCGATAGGGCCCCGTCACGTACTGCTCGGTGAGGTCCGCAGCGCGGCGGCTCAGCGCGATGTCGCCGGTGCTCCACACGTACGTCGTCGGCACCGATACCTTCGCGTTGCTCGCCTTGTCCTGGAACGCGATCGCGCGGTACCAGTTGAGGCCGCCGGTCAGTGCGCCCGCATCGACGACGTCGGTCTGGACCTGCTTGATCCCCTCGCTGTCCATTCCTGCGGCGGCCAGGAAACGGGGCAGCAGCTTGGGAATGCGACGGACGGCGACTTCGGGCAGGCGCGGAATGTTGAACAGCAGCATGTAGTACGACTTGAGTGCCTGATTGCTGCTGAGAAACGACCGTTGGAACGCCGCGGGATGCCCCACTGAAACGGCGGTCAGCGACTTCAGCAGCGTCGGCCTGCTCGCGGCCGTCGCCCACGCGACGGCGGAGCCCCAGTCGTGCCCGACCAGATGCACCTTCGACCCGATCGCGTCGACGAGTGCCGCGACGTCGCCGGTCAGGGCGCTCAACCGATATGGCCGACGTCCCGTCGGTCGCGCGGCCGGCGCGTAACCGCGCTGGTCGAACCTGAGCGTCCGGTAGCCGGCCTCGTTGAGCTTCGCGCACACCGCATCCCACGACTTCGACGTCTGCGGGAAGCCGTGCAGCAGTACGACGGGCTCGCCTTCGAGCGGCCCCTCGTCGGTCACCGGGAAGGTGAAGCCGTCGTTGGTGAACTCGAGGATTCGGTCAGGCATTCTCGCTCCGATCGGTCTGGTGCAGCAAGGTCATGAGGAACGGTATACGGGCCGCGTCGAGCTCGGGC
>NZ_JAVRQA010000202.1:0-29534 GCF_032161845.1 Mycobacterium sp. | reverse complement strand
CGGCTCTGCTGCATCAGGTCATCGCGGGACACGACCCGCGCGATTCGACTTCAGTCGATGCCGAGGTGCCCGACGTCGTGGCGGCCGCAAGGGCGGGGGCGGCCGGCGATCTCAAGGGCGTGCGCGTCGGCGTCGTCAAGCAGCTGCGCAGCGGTGAGGGCTACCAGCCGGGGGTGCTGGCGTCGTTCAATGCCGCAGCCGAGCAGCTCACCGCGCTGGGGGCCGAGGTCACCGAGGTCGACTGCCCGAACTTCGACTACTCGATGGCGGCGTACTACCTGATCCTGCCGTCGGAGGTGTCCAGCAACCTCGCCCGCTTCGATGCGATGCGGTACGGGCTGCGGGTCGGTGACGACGGCACGCACAGCGCAGAAGAGGTGATGGCGCTGACCAGGGCCGCGGGTTTCGGCCCAGAAGTCAAGCGTCGCATCATGATTGGCACCTATGCTCTGTCGGCGGGCTACTACGACGCGTACTACAACCAGGCTCAGAAGGTGCGAACGCTGATCGCTGGGGACCTCGAGCGGGCCTATCGGAGCGTGGACGTCCTGATCTCGCCTGCGACGCCCACGACCGCGTTCCCGCTGGGCGAGAAGGTCGACGACCCGCTCGCGATGTACCTCTTCGACCTGTGCACCCTGCCGCTGAACCTCGCAGGGCACTGTGGAATGTCGGTGCCGTCGGGGCTGTCGCAGGATGACGGATTACCCGTTGGCCTGCAGATCATGGCGCCGGCGCTGGCCGATGACAGGCTCTACCGCGTCGGCGCCGCCTATGAGGTAGCCCGCGGTCCGCTGCCGACCGCGATCTGACGGGGGAAGATAAGCGTATGCGGATTGGAGTTCTCACCGGAGGGGGCGACTGCCCCGGCTTGAATGCGGTCATCCGGGCTGTCGTACGGACCAGCGACGCGCGCTACAACTCGTCGGTCGTCGGTTTCCTGGACGGTTGGCGCGGTCTGCTGGAGGACCGCCGCGTCCAGCTCAAGAACGACGACCGCAACGACCGGCTGCTCGCCAAGGGCGGCACGATGCTCGGCACCGCGCGCGTCAACCCCGACAAGCTGCGGGAGGGTCTCGACCAGATCAAGCAGACGCTCGAGGACAACGGCATCGACGTACTGATTCCCATCGGCGGGGAGGGCACGCTGACGGCGGCCCACTGGCTGTCGGAGGAGAACGTACCGGTCGTCGGCGTGCCGAAGACCATCGACAACGACATCGACTGCACCGACGTCACCTTCGGATTCGATACGGCGCTGACCGTTGCCACCGAGGCCATCGACCGTTTGCACAGCACTGCGGAGTCGCACCAGCGGGTCATGCTGGTCGAGGTGATGGGCCGCCATGCCGGGTGGATCGCCCTGAGCGCAGGCATGGCGTCGGGTGCCCACATGACGTTGATCCCCGAGCAGCCCTTCGACGTCGAAGAGGTGTGCCGGCTGGTCAAGGCGCGCTTCCAGCGTGGTGATTCGCACTTCATCTGCGTGGTCGCCGAGGGCGCCAAACCGGCGGCTGGCTCGATGCAGCTGCGTGACGGCGGCATCGACGAATTCGGGCATCAAAAGTTCACCGGCGTCGCCCAGCAGTTGGCCGTCGAGATCGAGAAGCGGATGAAGAAGGAAGTACGCACGACGGTGCTCGGGCACGTCCAGCGCGGCGGCACACCCACCCCGTACGACCGGATCCTGGCCACCCGGTTCGGTGTCAACGCCGCCGACGCCGCGCACTCCGGCGAGTACGGGATGATGGTCTCGCTACGCGGGCAGGAGATCGGCCGGGTGCCGCTGGCGGAGGCCGTCAAGCAGTTGAAGCTGGTGCCGCAGAGCCGCTACGACGACGCCGCCGAGTTCTTCGGCTGAGGTTCCCCACGCGGTCTCACCCACCATCGAGTGTGCGGTGAGATCGCATAATCGCGTCCGCGGGCGATCTGGCAGCACTCTCGACGGAGTGGCTCACTAAGATCGAACCCATGACTGTCGACTCCGCCGAACTGCTTGACTACGACGAGGTCATGGCGCGCTACGAGCCCGTGATGGGTATGGAGGTCCACGTCGAACTGTCGACGGCGACCAAGATGTTCTGCGGGTGCGCCAACCAGTTCGGCGCCGAACCCAACACCCAGGTGTGTCCGGTCTGCCTCGGGCTTCCCGGCTCGCTGCCGGTGATCAACGCGTCCGCCGTCGAATCCGCGATCCGCATCGGGCTCGCGTTGAACTGCGACATCGCCCCTTGGGGTCGCTTCGCCAGGAAGAACTACTTCTATCCCGATCAGCCGAAGAACTACCAGATCAGCCAGTACGACGAGCCGATTGCTGTCAACGGTTACCTCGAGGCTCCGCTCGACGACGGCACGACGTGGCGAGTGGAGATCGAGCGCGCGCACATGGAGGAGGACACCGGCAAGCTGACCCACCTCGGCAGTGCCACGGGTCGGATCACCGGCGCCACCACGTCGCTGCTCGACTTCAACCGGGCCGGTGTGCCGCTCGTCGAGATCGTCACCAAACCGATCGAGGGCGCGGGTGCGCGGGCGCCCGAGATCGCCCGCTCCTACGTCACCGCACTGCGAGATCTGTTGCGCGGCTTGAACGTATCCGACGTACGGATGGATCAGGGCTCGATGCGCTGCGATGCGAACCTTTCGCTCAAGCCCATCGGCGCCACCGAGTTCGGCACCCGTACCGAGACGAAGAACGTCAACTCGCTCAAGAGTGTCGAGGTGGCCGTGCGCTACGAAATGCGCCGCCAGGCAGCGGTTCTGGAGGCCGGCGGGGAGATCATTCAGGAGACCAGGCACTTCCACGAGGACGGGTACACCAGCGCGGGACGTCGCAAGGAGACCGCGGAGGACTACCGGTACTTCCCGGAGCCCGATCTGGAACCCGTCGCGCCGAGTGCCGAGCTCATCGAGCGATTGCGGGCGACGATCCCCGAGCTACCGTGGTTGCAGCGCAATCGAATTCAGCAAGACTGGGGCATCTCCGACGAGGTGATGCGCGACCTCGTCAACAACGGCGTCATCGATCTGGTCACTGCCACGGTGGCCGCTGGTGCGTCGAGCGAAGCCGCCCGCGCGTGGTGGGGAAACTTCCTGGTGCAGAAGGCCAACGAAGTCGGGGTGCCGGCATCCGAGTTGGCCATCACGCCGGCGCAGGTCGCCGCGGTGGTGAAGTTGGTCGACGATGGCAAGTTGTCGAACAAGTTGGCACGCCAGGTGATCGAGGGCGTGTTGGCCGGTGAAGGGGAGCCCGAGCAGGTGATGGCCGATCGCGGGTTGGCCGTCGTCCGGGACGAATCGGTGATCCAGGCGGCCGTCGACGAGGCGCTGGCCGCCAACCCGGACATCGCCGAGAAGATCCGCGGCGGCAAGGTGCAGGCGGCCGGCGCGGTGGTGGGCGCCGTGATGAAGGCGACCAAGGGGCAGGCCGACGCCGCGCGGGTCAGGGAGCTCGTGCTCGCCGCCTGCAGCTAGTGCCGTTGGGCGACAGCAGCCATGACCGCGGCGGCATAGGACTCAAGCCGCTCGCGGGGGTACACGTCGGGGTCGTTGACCGCCAAGCGCCCGAGCATCTCGGCGAACGACAACATCGTGTGCCCCAGCAGCGTCGCGTCGAAGCCCTCCAACCGCGCCTCCAGCGCGATGCCTGCCTTGGCCAGCTCCTCGGCCTGCCCGAGGATCGACGATCGCGCTTGGCGCAGTGAGTCGCGATACTCGCGCGGCGCAGTGTCGGGCACCGTCAGGATCAGCCGCCAGCGGGTGGGGTCGTCCAGCACCGCCGCCAGGAACGCCGACACCGTGAGGGCGTAGGCGCCTGCTGGTCCCGGCGTCACCAGGTCGTCGGGCATCGCGGCCCGAACTTGGGCGAGGCCGCGGACGTGTTCGCGGTGCAACAGCGCCGACACTAGCTCGCTACGGGTGCGAAATGCCGTGTACAACACCGGCTTTCCGACGTTCGCGGCTCCAGCCACGGCTTCCATGCTCAGTTCGGGCAGCGGGCAGTCCGTCAGTACCGACATCGCGGCGTCGAGCAGCTGCTCGCGCCGTTCCTCGCGGGGCAGGCGGGGGGCGTACTTGCGTCGCTGTCGGGACGTCATCGCGACAATATTACGCTGCCGTTGTATTTATGTGCGGCAATTGCTACGGTGTCGTTGTATTGAAGCGAAAGCGGAGGTGAACGCCATGCTGGATACGACAGAGCCCATTCGGCGCGACGACTACGGATTCTTCGGACCCGGATCGCCCAGCTGGAAGGTATGGGCAGCGCCGACCGCGCTCATCGGCTTCCAGCGCTCCGTCGTGCTTGAGCACTTCGACCCCTTCCTGGCCGCGGCAGTCGCCGACTCCGCAGGCATCTACGCCGATCCGCGGGGTCGACTGGACCGCACCCTGGCGTACTTCCTCACGGTGGCCGTCGCCGACGGACGCACCGCCGTCGGGGTATCCGACGCGCTGATGCGGATCCACGCCAAGGCCACCGGCATCGAGCCGATCACCGGTGCGCGCTACAGCGCGAACAACCCCGACGCCCAGTTGTGGATCCACGTCACCGGCTGGCACTCGGTGCTCAAGTGCTACGAGCGATTCGGACCAGGTCCGTTGACGAAGGCCGAGGAGTCGCGCTACTGGGCGGAGTCGCGGATCGCCGCGGAGCTGCAGACCTGCAAGCCGTCGGACGTGCCGTCGTCCCGAGACGAGGTGCGCCAGTACTTCGCCGATGTGCGGGGCAAGCTGTGCACGTCCGAGCACGCCGACCGGGCCATGCACTATCTCTTGTGGACGCCTCGAGACCGGGGCATCCGACTGTGGGCCGGGAGCCGGCTGCTGGCACCTGCGGCCATCGCGACCCTGCCGAAGTGGATGCGCCACATGGGCGGATTCGACCAGCCCGCCGCCGTTGACGCCGCGGTGACGCAGATGGCAAGGGCGGCCGTCCGCGCCATGTCGGCCGGCGACTCGCGGTTGATGCTGGCCGCGGCTCGCGGGCTGGTGCCCAAGACCGCCGAGGTCCTCGCCAAGCACCTCGAAGCCGGGCCGCCCCGCGCCGCGTGCACGGTCACGCCGTCGGAGGTGCGAGAGCGCCTAGCGGCGCAGGCCGTTCACGCGTGAGCGACTGACGCGTCAGGTGTTCTCGGCGTTGGTGCGAGGGAATCCGCCGCCCTGCGGGAAGAGGGGGAACACGACGTCGTCGACCTTGTCGGCGTCACCGGAGGTCTTGTTGACCGTTCCGCCCCACACGTTGCCGTCGGGCGACAGCTGCAGGGCCCAGGCGTGTCCGTGCGTGTCCTGACGGATCACTTCGGGGTCGCCGGTGACCGCGCCGGTGTCGGGGGCCAACCGGACGGCGACGGTCTGCTTGGTCGTGACCATGTTCACCAGAACCGTGCCATCGGTGACCACACAGCCGGCGATGCCCGGCTTGTCCGGCCACGTCCACACGGTTGAGACGACGGAGTTCTTCGTGATGCGTTGCAGTCGGTCACCGGTAGGTGTCCGATCGGTGACGTATTGGGAACCGTCCGCAGCGTCGACGCACAGTCCGCCCGCCTCGCCGATTCCGCTGAGTGCCGTCGTCGGCGGCGCCTGGTTCACCGTCGTGGGTTGTTCGATGCGGATCAGCTTGCCCGCCAGCGAACCCGGATCGGCCGACTGGGCGGGGTTGCCCGCATCGCCGGTGAGGACTTCCAGCGTCGTGGGGCTGGTGAACATCAGCGCCCCCATGTTGCCCGTCGCGCCCTTCGGGATGCCCGTCAGGATCGGCTTGGGAACGTCGCCGTCGGCGATCCTCACGACGCGGTTGTCGGTGGGCGTGCTGACGTAGGCGTACATCAGCCGGTCCTGCCCGTACGTCGGTGACAGCACGATGTCCATCAAGCCGCCGTCACCCGACGGATCGACCGGAATCACCAGCTTGACCTTGGGCTCGGCGTTCGTGGCGATCTCCTTCACCGCGCCCGTGATCCGCTCGGCCACTAGGGCCGACTTGCTGTCCGGGCCCATGATGAGCCCGCTGGTGCTCTCCAGGCAGCCCTGCATGACCCCCTTCGCGTCGCAGGCCTTCGGGAAGGGCTGCGCGGGCAGCGGAGGTGGTGGCGGCGGCTCCTCGCTTGGAGGCGGAGCCATCTGAGGTTCGGTGGTGAACGGCTGCGATTGGTTGTCGTCGAAGCGGGCGCAGCCCGACCCGACCAGCAACGCCGCGCACAGCAGCACCAGCACACTCCGTGTCGGCCGGTGCAAACTCATGCCCGCCAGATTACGGATCGCTGGGCAGTGCGCGCCACGCCGGTAGGTGCGCCACGTGGTCACGGCTTGGCGAAGATCAGCGCGAAAGCACCGCGCCAATGCACGATTCGCAGGTAATTAGCACTTACGCTGGGAAACGTGACCAGTACTTCTCACGAACCGCGTGCGTGGCAGAGACCTGAAGACCTCGCCGCGCGCCCTGCGTCGGCGCGCCTGGTCGACCCGGAGGACGACCTTCCCACATCGACCTACGCTGGCGATTTCGAGACAACCGCCATCCCGCGCTACGACTCGGGCACACCTGGCCAGGAACACTCCGGGTACCGACTGCTCGGCGAACCGGAACCGTTGCCGTACGTCCAGCCGGCGGGCAGACACCAGGCGCCGTCCGCCGAGCCGACCGAGATCGAACCGGACGGCCTTGGCAGAACGGATGCGGAGAGCCGCAGAGGCACCCAGGACCTTGGCCTGATGGTGCTTCGCGTCGGATTCGGCGCCCTACTGATCGCGCATGGCCTGCAGAAGGCCTTCGGCCTGTGGGGTGGTCAGGGCCTCAACGGCTTCCAGCAGTCACTGGTGGATCTGGGCTATCAGCACGCGAACGTTCTGACCTACGTCGGCGTCGGTGGTCAGATCGCCGCGGGCGTGCTCCTGGTGCTCGGACTGTTCACCCCGCTGGCCGCCGCAGGCGCGGTCGCCTACCTGATCAACTCGCTGCTGGCCGCGGTCGTGGCACAGCCGGACAGCGGCTACTTCGCGTTCTTCCTGCCGAACGGGCACGAGTACCTCGTCATGCTGCTGGTGCTGGCCGCCGCGCTCACGCTCATGGGGCCAGGCAAGTACGGCTTCGACGCCGGTCGCGGATGGGCCAGGCGCCCATTCGTCGGGTCAGCCGCCGCGCTGGTGCTCGGTATCGCCGTCGGTATCGGCGTCTGGGTGCTGCTCAACGGCGCCAACCCGCTGGCCTGAGGCCGGCTCCCGGCCACCTAGGCGTAGGGGTTGGGTACGCGACCGTTGGTCGCAGCCGTCAGCTGCGGCAGCGTTGCGAAGGTCACCGCGGGCAGTCGCACGTCCGAGCCGTCCTTGAGATGAGCCGACGCCCAAGCACCTCCGTCGAAGCGCAATCCATCGACGTCTTCCCAGGCGACGCTGCGGCTACCGATCAGTGAGCGCGCCGTGACGGTCTTCCCATCGGCCGTCGTGCGGTAGCGCGCGATGGCCACTGACGCCACGATCGGGATGATCAACAGCGCCGTGAACCACGCCGGATTGGCGAGGACCAACGCAAGCAACCCGAGGGTGAAGAAGCCGACCGCCAAGTGGGCCATGGCCGAAATCCTGATGACGACGGGCGCAGGGGAGGGAGCCGGGGAAGCCGAGGCGGGTGGAGAGCTCACCCCGTCATCCTTGCACCGGGTGGCGACGAGGCGGAATTTGACCTTTGAGCAGTGCGGAGGCTACCGTCGCTGGTTATGAAGACCGTCGGCATTCTCGTAGTACTTGGTTCGCGCGTTGGTGCGTAACCCGACTGAGTAACCAGTCAGAGCCTACGAGCCGACGCGCAACCCTCGTGCAGCATCCGCTGACGGGGGTTTTTTGTTGCCCGAGAACATCGCCATTAGACCCCGCCCGACATCGACCAAGACGTAGAGGACATCGTGAGCGCACCGACCACGCGACCACCGGAACCGACCACGCGTGCCAACGGCACGCCCGCCGTCTCGAGCACGCCCGCAGTGCAGCCGAGAAAGGTTGCACCGCAACAGATGACGGGCGCCCAGGCCGTCATTCGCTCGCTCGAGGAACTCGACGTCGACATCATCTTCGGCATCCCCGGCGGTGCCGTGCTGCCGGTCTACGATCCGCTGTTCGACTCGCAGAAGCTCCGCCACGTCTTGGTCCGTCACGAGCAGGGTGCCGGTCACGCCGCGAGCGGATACGCGCACGCCACCGGCAAGGTCGGGGTGATGATGGCCACCTCGGGTCCGGGCGCCACCAACCTCGTCACCCCACTCGCCGATGCCCAGATGGACTCGATCCCCGTGGTCGCCATCACCGGGCAGGTCGGCCGCGCACTGATCGGCACCGACGCCTTCCAGGAAGCCGACATCTCCGGCATCACCATGCCAATCACCAAGCACAACTTCCTGGTCCGCAACGGTGACGACATCGCGCAGCTGATTGCCGAGGCGTTTCACATCGCCAGAAGTGGACGTCCCGGGGCGGTGCTGGTTGACATCCCCAAGGACGTGCTGCAGGCGCAGTGCACGTTCAGCTGGCCGCCGAAGATCGATCTGCCGGGCTACAAGCCGAACACCAAGCCGCACAGCAGGCAGGTGCGGGAGGCCGCCAAGCTCATCGCGGCCGCACGCAAGCCGGTGCTGTACGTCGGCGGTGGTGTCATCCGCGGCGAGGCGACCGACGAGTTGAAGGAGCTCGCCGAGCTGACGGGCATCCCCGTCGTCACCACGCTGATGGCCCGCGGCGCCTTCCCGGACAGCCACCAGCAGAACCTCGGAATGCCGGGCATGCACGGGACCGTGGCGGCGGTGGGAGCCCTGCAGAAGAGCGATCTGCTGATTGCGCTCGGCACCCGCTTCGACGACCGAGTGACCGGCAAGTTGGACTCCTTCGCGCCGGAGGCCAAGGTGATTCACGCCGACATCGACCCGGCGGAGATCGGCAAGAACCGCAATGCCGACGTGCCGATCGTGGGTGACGTGAAGAACGTGATCACCGACCTGCTCGTGGCGCTGCGTCGGGACGGCACCGACTCGACGACGCTCGACCTGGATGAGTGGTGGGGATACCTGCACGGCATTCAGGCGACGTTCCCGTTGAGCTACGGTCCGCAGAGTGATGGCAGCCTGAGCCCCGAGTTCGTCATCGAATCGCTCGGGAGGATCGCCGGCCCGGACGCGGTGTACGTGGCAGGCGTTGGGCAGCACCAGATGTGGGCTGCCCAGTTCATCAAGTACGAGAACCCGAAGACGTGGCTGAACTCCGGCGGTCTCGGCACGATGGGTTACGCCGTGCCCGCGGCGATGGGTGCGAAGTTCGCTCGTCCCGAGGCCGAGGTGTGGGCCATCGACGGCGACGGTTGCTTCCAGATGACCAACCAGGAGCTCGCCACCTGTGCCGTCGAGGGCGCGCCCATCAAGGTCGCCGTCATCAACAACGGCAATCTGGGCATGGTGCGGCAGTGGCAGACACTGTTCTACGAGGGCCGTTACTCGCAGACCGGACTGTCGACGCACGACCGCCGCATCCCCGACTTCGTCAAGCTGGCAGAAGCGCTCGGCTGCGTCGGATTGCGTTGCGAGCGAGCCGAAGACGTCGAAGACGTGATCAACCAGGCGCGGGCGATCAACGACCGACCGGTGGTGATCGACTTCATCGTCGGCGCCGACGCCCAGGTGTGGCCAATGGTGGCCGCAGGCATGAGCAACGATGAAATCCAGGCGGCCAGGGGAATTCGGCCGCTGTTCGACGACCAGGGCAACGAGGGACACGCCTAATGACCATCACGACCCATACCCTTTCGGTGCTCGTCGAGGACAAGCCGGGCGTGCTCGCGCGCGTCGCGTCGTTGTTCTCGCGGCGTGGCTTCAACATTCAGTCGCTGGCCGTCGGCGCCACCGAACAGAAGAACCTGTCCCGGATGACGATCGTCGTCTCGGTGGAGGACTTCCCGCTCGAACAGATCACCAAGCAGCTCAACAAGCTGATCAACGTGATCAAGATCGTCGAGCAGGACGAGGACAACTCGGTCTCTCGCGAACTGGCGCTGATCAAGGTCCGCGCCGATCCGGCGACCCGTGGTCAGATCATCGAAGCGGTGAATCTGTTCCGCGCCAAGGTCGTCGACGTGTCGGCCGAGTCGCTGGTGGTGGAGGCCACCGGAACGCCCGGCAAGCTGACCGCGTTGCTGGCGCTCCTCGAGCCCTACGGCATCCGAGAGATTGCACAGTCCGGCATGGTGACGCTGTCCCGCGGACCGCGCGGCATCGTCACCAGCAAATAGCACTCACAGATAGACACAGAGAGAAGGAATAGCACAGTGGCAGTTGAGATGTTCTACGACGACGACGCAGACCTGTCGATCATCCAGGGACTCAAGGTCGGCGTCATCGGATACGGCAGCCAGGGGCATGCGCATTCGCTGTCGCTGCGTGACTCGGGCGTTCAGGTCAAGGTCGGTCTCAAGGAGGGTTCCAAGTCCCGCGAGAAGGTCACCGAGCAGGGCCTCGAAGTGGACACCCCGGCCGAGGTCGCGAAGTGGGCCGACGTGATCATGTTGCTGGCGCCGGACACCGCGCAGGCCGAGATCTTCAAGAACGACATCGAGCCGAACCTCAAGGCGGGCAATGCGCTCTTCTTCGGACACGGCTTGAACATTCACTTCGACCTGATCGAGCCTGCCGAGAACATCACCGTCGGCATGGTCGCCCCGAAGGGGCCCGGTCACCTGGTGCGCCGTCAGTTCGTCGACGGCAAGGGCGTGCCGTGCCTGATCGCCATCGACCAGGACCCCACGGGCGAGGGCCAGGCGCTCGCGCTGTCCTACGCCAAGGGCATCGGCGGCGCCCGCGCTGGCGTCATCAAGACGACCTTCAAGGAAGAGACCGAGACCGACCTCTTCGGTGAGCAGGCCGTGTTGTGCGGCGGCACCGAGGAATTGGTGAAGGTCGGCTTCGAGGTCATGGTCGAGGCGGGCTACGCCCCCGAGATGGCCTACTTCGAGGTGCTGCACGAACTGAAGCTCATCGTCGACCTGATGTACGAGGGCGGGATCGCGCGGATGAACTACTCGGTGTCCGACACCGCGGAGTTCGGCGGCTACCTGTCCGGTCCCCGGGTCATCGACGCCGACACCAAGGAGCGCATGCGCGCCATCCTCAAGGACATCCAGGACGGCACGTTCGTCAAGGAGCTGGTCGCCAACGTCGAGGGCGGTAACAAGCGCCTTGAGAAGCTGCGCAAGGAGAACGCGGAGCATCCGATCGAGGTCACCGGCAAGAAGCTGCGCGACCTGATGAGCTGGGTCGACCGGCCGATCACCGAAACGGCTTAGTTCCCAACTCGTCCAGCGATTTCGGCGCGCTGATCCGCGGTCACCGCGGATAAGCGCGCCGAAATCACGTCTGGGCCAGGAGGCGCTCGGTCAGTTCGACGGGATGCGACAGCATGGCCATGTGTCCGCCAGGGATGACCTCGGGTTCGATGCCGAGACGATCGGCGACGACGCCGCGCATGAAGTCCGCGGGGAAGAACCTGTCGTCGCCGAAGATCACGAAGCGCGTAGCGATCCGCGGGAGCTCCGGTGCGGGCCACGGCGCCCGTCCCGGCATCCCCGATTGGCCGCGCTGCACCTCCTCGGCGACGACCGCCGGCGTCACGCCGTTGTAGTACAGCTCGATCTCGTCGTCGACGTCGTATCCGCCCGCCACGGCCGCTGCACGTTGAGCGGCAACGCAATCGGTGGCCGCCCACCAATCGTCGGGGCGTTCTCCCGGCCGAGGAATCATGGCCGAGACGTAGATCAGCGCCGCCGCACCGACGCGCGTGCATGCGAGCGCGCCGGTGAATCCGCCGTAGGAATGGGCTACCACGATCGGCGGCTCACCGTCGGGACGGCACTGCGCGACCACCGCCTCCGCGTAATCGTTCAGGTCGGCCGAATCGTCCTCGATGGGCAGGTCGACGGGAATGCCGAGGTGACCGCGCCGCGCCAGTTCGTCGACGACGAATCGCCAGCAGGACGGATCGCAGCCGCCGCCGGGGATCAGCAGGAACGTCGTCACGGGGCGAGGCTCGGCAGCTTCCTGATGCCGAACTCGCGGCGGAGCACCGTCCGGGCGGCGTAGTAGCCGGCCATCCCGTGCACGCCGCCACCCGGGGGCGCGGCCGACGAGCAGAGGTAGGCCTTCGGGATCGGCGTCGACCAGGGATTGAGGCGAAGCGTCGGACCGGTGATGGCGCTGAACATGGGGTTGCCGCCGACGCCGATGTCGCCGCCGACGAGGTTGGCGTTGTGGTCCGCCAGTCGTGCGGCGGGCACGCTGCGGGCCGCCACGACGACGTCGCGGAATCCGGGCGCGAAGCGCTCGAAGACCTTCGTCACGGCCTCGGCCATGTCGACGGTGGAACCCGCGGGCACGTGGGCGTAGGTCCACAGGGGCCGACGTCGCTGCGCGTCGATGCGGCCGGCGTCGGCGAGGTGGGGGAGCGCGGCGAGCACCATTGGCCAGTCGGCGAGGCGGCCCTTGGCGATCTCCTTCTCGGCGAGCGCCATCTGCGGTCGGGTGCCCCCGAGATGCAGCGTCGGCGCCAGCGCCAATCGTGGATCGCGCCAAGGGATCTCGCCGGACAGCACGAAGTCGACCTTCGCGACGCCGGGACCAAAGCGGTAGCGTTGCAACGCCTTTGCGTACCGCGGTGGGAGCGATTCGCCGTAGATCCGTAGCAGTGCGGTCGGTGCGGTGTCGTAGAGCACGACGCCCTCCGGCGGTCGGGTGACTTCCTCGCCGAGCACCAGTTCCCCGCCGTGCGCGAGAAGGTCGGCGATCAGCGCATCGGGAATGGCCTGCGAGCCGCCGACGGGGATCGGCCACCCCACGGCGTGGCCGAGCGTCGCGAGCATCAACCCTGCACCCGAGGACACCAGCGACGGCATCTGCGAAATCGTGTGCGCGGCAACACCACTGAACAGCGCCTCGGCATCGGCACCCTTGAGCATCCGCCACAGCGGGGTGCCCTGCTCGAGCAGCCGGGGGCCGACGCGTAGCGCCGCCGGGATCGACGGGGGGATCGAACGCTTGTCGCCGAGCATGAGCCCGACCACGCCGTCGCAGTCAGCGGTCAGCGGCCCGAGGAGACGCCGCCACGACGCGCCGTCGTCGAGCTCGTCGCACGTGCGGCCGAGATCGGTGTACCCGATCGCGGCGGGCCTGCCAAGCAGCGGATTGCCGTAGGCGATCTCGGGGACGGTCAACTCGACGCCGCGCGCCCTCAGGTCGAATTCGGCGAAGAAGGGCGAGGCCAGCGCGAGCGGGTGCACCGCGGAGCAGATGTCGTGACTCACGCCGGGAAACTCGGGGTCTGCCATCGTCCGCGCCCCGCCGCCCGCCGTCGACTGCGCCTCCACCACCCGCACGGACAAGCCCGCTCGGGCGCAGATGACTGCGGCGCTCAGGCCGTTGGGCCCACTACCGACCACGGTGACGTCCATCAAGTGATTACAGCCCATCGACGAGCGCGCGCTGCTCTCGGGTCGCGGCTACGACATCGGCTGGTCGGCGTCGACGTGCAATCACGGCGCGCCGCATTAGCGACGGGCGCAACAAGGACAACGGCGAATCGACGAGCCAGGCCACCCGCACGAATCGTTCGAAGGCGACGACGTCGCCTTCGGCGGCAGTCAGTATGCGGTCCGCATAGAGATTGAAGAACCGGGTGGCCAGCGGCGGTGTTCCTGCGATCTCGGGTAGTGCGAGATCGCCACCGACCGCCATCTGCCAGGCGAGCCGGGTGGGCTTCGCTGCCGCCCGAAAGAACCTTCGCGACAGATCGTCCCGGCCGCTGGACAGGCACGCGCGCAGCGCCAACGCATGCAGCGTGGCCACCGTCATCCCCTGTGCGTAGATCGGATTGAAGCTACAGAAGGCGTCGCCGACGACCAAGAGTCCTCCTGGCAGACGCGCCTTGTCGTAGCGGCGCCACCTGCTGGACGGGAATCGGTGAGACACGGTGTCGCCGACCGGCTCGGCGCGACGCATGGCGGACACGATGTGGGCAGGCAGGAGTTCGTCGGCGAACCGGCAAAGGCCGGAGAAGTCGGCGGGTGGTTCGACGCCGGCCATGCCGAATGCCGTGAACATCACGGTCTCTTGCTCCACTGCGGCGAGCGCAATTCCAGTCGGCCTTCCGGGCACCGGCGACACGATCAGGCCCCGCTCGTGCAACGCATCCGCAGGCATCTTCAGTCGTTGAGTGCGGTAGACGAGGTCGACGGTGACGCGCTCCTCGGTGGCGTGCGGGTATCCCAGCAGCCCGAGCATTGCCGGCATTCGCGAGCCGCGCCCCATCGCGTCGACGACCAGCGCGGCAGAGATCTCCGACTGCTTCCGGCCGTCGCGGTCGGCGACGCGCGCACCCGTGATCCGCTCGCCGCCGGGGCACGCGGTCAGCTCCACGACATCGTGATTCACCACGAGCGTGACGTTCGGGATCGCGAGTACGCGGCGCCGTATGTGGCTCTCCAGAAGCGGCCGAGTCACGTTGTAGTTCCGAATCCGCTGACTGGCACCGCTTCTCACCGCGATGTGACCACGCATGCAGAAGTAGATCCTTGACAGGTCCCGTCCGTCGATGACTTGGGCGCCGTCGGCGACGAGCTCGTCGAGTATCCCTGGGAGTAGTTCTTCGAGTGCGTGTGCGCCGCGCAACAACAGGCCGTGGGTCTGGCGGCCCTGGGGTACGCCGCGTCTGGCGACGGCAGCCTCCTGCAGGTCGTCGCGTTCGACGACGGTGACGGTGTCGTAGAAGTCGGACAGGGTCCGGGCTGCGAGCAGCCCGGCGATACTGCCGCCAAGTACCAGTGCGTGTGTCATGGGTGCCTCCTCGAATCGTTCGTCATTCGAGGATGTGCCGACGCTCGGTCACGATCATCGGTGCGTTTTCAGAGATTTCGCATGGCCGGTCCCCGCCTCTTGACGGCGAAGCGGCATCGGCCCGACCGAGACGTTCCAGCTCACGGCGATGGGAATACGGGATTTCCCCGACGTTCTCGGGGTCAGCGTGGCCGCATGCTGACTAACATGAGCGAATCTGGTCTACGGACCGAACCCTTGAACTGGAGCGACCTGGGTATGAACGAGTTGCCCACGGGAACGGTCACACTGCTGCTCGCCGACATCGAGGGTTCCACGAGGCTGTGGGAGGCCGACGCTGACGCCATGACGGTGGCGGTCGCCCGGTTGGACCGCGAGATCGGCGAACTCGTAGCAGCGCATCGGGGTGTGCGACCGATCGAGCAGGGTGAGGGCGACAGCTTCGTCGTCGCGTTCACGCGTGGCAGCGACGCGGTGGCGTTCGCACTCGACCTGCAGCGTGCACCGTTGGAGCCCATTCGACTTCGGGTCGGCATCCACACCGGGGAGGTCCAACTTCGCGACGAAGGTAACTACATCGGGCCGACGATCAACCGAACTGCCCGGCTGCGCGACCTGGCGCACGGCGGGCAGGTGGTGCTCTCGGGCATCGCCCAGATGTTGGTCGGCGACCTGCTCCCCGCGGATGCCTGGTTGACCGACCTCGGCACTCACCAACTGCGCGACCTCCCACAACCGGAACACGTTCTGCAACTGTGTCATCCGGAACTCCGGTCTGAGTTTCCAGCGTTGCGCACCTCCAAAGCGGCTCATTTTCAACGCCTTCCGGCCCAGTTGACGAATTTCATTGGAAGGCAGCAGGAGCTGGCCGATCTGCATCGGTTGATCGACGTCAATCGTGTGGTGACGCTTACCGGCGCCGGCGGGGTTGGCAAGACGCGACTCGCCATCGAGGTCGCCTCGCGCGCCACGGACCTGTTCGGCAGCGAGGTCTGGTACGTCGACCTGGCACCGATCAGCGATCCGAAACTGGTGGAGGTGACGGTGGCCCGCACGCTCGGCCTCACCGACCGGCCGGGCCTTTCCACGATGGACGAGCTCTGGAAATTCGTCGGGGAGCGACGAATCCTGATGCTGCTAGACAACTGCGAGCACCTGATCGACGCCGTCGCAGCACTCGTCGTCGACCTCGTCAGCGCGTGCCCACGAGTGTTCGTGTTGGCCACCAGCCGAGAACCCGTCGGCGTGGCCGGGGAGGTGACCTGGCGGGTGCCGTCACTGTCCCTGGCGCACGAAGCGGTCGAATTGTTCACCGACCGGGCCCGGTTGGCGCGCGCCGACTTCGTCCTCACCGATCGACACACGGCCAGTGTGGAGGAAATCTGCCGACGTTTGGACGGCATGCCGTTGGCCATCGAGCTGGCCGCGGCGCGCGTGCGAGCGCTGTCGTTGGCTGACATCGTGGACGGGTTGCATGATCGCTTCCGGCTCCTTACCGGCGGTGCGCGCAACGCCGTTCGTCGGCAGCAGACGCTGCGGGCGTCGGTTGAGTGGTCTCACGCATTGCTCACCGAGCCCGAACGCGTGTTGTTTCGACGGCTGGCGGTCTTCGTCGGCGGATTCACCCTAGATGCTGCGCAGTCGGTGTGCGGCGGAACCGATTTGGCGGACTTTCAGATCTTCGACCAGCTTGGGCTGCTCGTCGACAAGTCACTAGTGGTGAGCGAGTTGTCCACGGACCGAACGCGATACCGGCTACTGGAGACGGTGCGGCAGTATTCGCAGGAGAAGCTGAGCGAGTCCGGGGATGCAAACGCCGTCCGCGATGGGCACCGGGACTACTACGCGCGATTCGCCGAGCTGATCGATTCCAGGATGCAGGTGCGTGACGAACAGATGTTGGAACTCGCCGAAACCGAGTTCGACAACGTCCGTGCTGCATTTGCGTGGTGTCGCGAGAACTGTGACCCGGAAGGCGCGTTGAAGCTGGCCTCATCGTTTCATTCACTGTGGCTTCCACTTGGGCGGATGCACGAGGGTTTGGAATGGTTCGATTTGGCGTTCTCGACCGAGCCGGCAGGGAATGACCGGCCGTCGGCCGTGGTGCGGGCCCGGGCCCTCGCCGATAGGGGCATGCTCGAAATGATCGCACTCGGCGCCGGCGCCACCGAACACGTCGAACAAGCGCTCGCGATGGCCCGCGAGATCGGTGATCCGGCTCTGCTGATGCGGGCCCTCGTGGCCCGCGGTTTCATCGCATCTGGCTGTGCCGAGTCGGCCGACGGATATCTCGCCGAGGCGCTCGGACTTGCCCGCGAGTCGGGGCAGCGCTGGATGCTCACGGACATCCTTGGCACTCAGTCGAACCTGGCGTTCATGGCGGGTGACCCCTTGGCAGTGCTCGAAAGCGCTGCGGAAGGCCGCGACGTCGCCGACGCCATTGGTGACCATGGCACGGCGCACCAATGTCGGACATGGCTCGCCTGGGCTCAAATGACAATGGGTGATCCCACGGGAGCGGTCGCGCTGTTCGAGGCTGCGAATTGCCGGGCCGACGCGGACCGGATCTGGGGCGTGGTCGCCACCCACTACCAGGCGCAAGCGTTGTGTCGACTGGGGCAAGTGGAGTCGGCTGAGGCCATGTTCGACGAGGCGATGCCGGCCGCCGCGGAACTCGGGGGGCTGTGGTTGGGCAATTCGTCTGCTGTGCGGGCCGTCGGGGCGCTGGCCGCAGGCGACGTCGGGACGGCCGAGAGGATGGGCCGGATTGCGTTGGAGCAGTTGGCTGGTGCCCCGTTTCATCAGCAGATGTACGTCTATCTGTCCGCCGAGGTCGCGTTGGCGACCGGCGACACGGACACCGCCTCTCGATGTGCGGACGAAGCGGTCACAGTGGCGACGGGATGGTCCCTCATCGAGTCGCTCACGACGCGTGCCCGGGTGGCGCTCAGAACGGGCCAGTGGCCACAGGCCGAACGCGACGCCCACGACGCGCTTGCGCTCGCCGCTGAACTAGGGGCGCTGCTCGGAGTATCGAACATCCTCGAATGCCTGGCCGCCTCGGCGGCAGGCGTCGGTAGCTTCGACGAGGCGGCCCGCCTCTTCGGTGCCGGCGACGCCGCGCGGAGGCGCATGGGCATCGTTCGGTTCGTGGTTCACCAGGCGGACTACGAGGCGGCCGTCGCAACCGTTCGCGATGCGCTGGGCGACGACGACTTCGACCGCGCGTGGGCCGACGGCAGTGGCCTCTCCACCGACGAGGCCATCGCGTACGTGAGGCGGGGCCGCGGAGAACGCAAACGTCCGGCTGCGGGCTGGGCCGCACTCACTCCCACCGAGCGCGACGTCGTTCGATTGGTCAGCGAAGGCCTTGGAAACAAGGACATCGCCGGTCGGCTGTTCGTGTCTCCGCGGACAGTGGAGACGCATCTCACGCACGTCTACACCAAGCTCGGCCTCAAGTCCCGGGTGCAACTCGCTCAGGAGGCGGCCCGCCACGACTGACGTTCGGAACGCCCCACTACGCTAGCCGCGTGAGCCTGCCCGTTGTTTTGATCGCCGACAAACTCGCCGAATCGACAGTTGCTGCCCTGGGTGACCAGGTCGAGGTGCGCTGGGTCGACGGCCCCGACCGGGAAAAACTGCTGGCCGCAGTCCCGGAAGCCGACGCGCTGCTGGTGCGCTCGGCGACCACGGTCGATGCCGAGGTCATCGCCGCGGCGCCCAAGCTGAAGATCGTCGCCCGCGCCGGTGTCGGCCTGGACAACGTCGACGTCGACGCCGCCACCGCCCGCGGGGTGCTCGTCGTCAACGCACCGACGTCGAACATTCACAGTGCCGCCGAGCACGCCATGGCCTTGCTGCTCGCCGCGGCCCGCCAAATCCCGGCCGCCGATGCGACGCTGCGTGAGCACACCTGGAAGCGGTCCAAGTTCTCCGGCGTCGAGATCTTCGGCAAGACGGTCGGCGTGGTGGGGCTCGGCCGCATCGGCCAGCTCGTCGCGGCACGGCTGGCGGCGTTCGGCGCGCACATCACCGCCTACGACCCCTACGTGTCGCAGGCCCGAGCGGCCCAGCTCGGCATCGAATTGCTGACGCTCGACGAGCTGTTGGGTCGCGCCGACTTCATCTCCGTGCACTTGCCCAAGACCAAGGAGACCGCGGGTCTGATCGGCAAGGAGGCGCTGGCGAAGGCGAAGCCGGGGGTGATCATCGTCAACGCCGCCCGCGGCGGCCTGATCGACGAGCAAGCCTTGGCGGACGCCATCAGGAGTGGCCACGTCCGCGGCGCCGGACTGGACGTCTTCGCCACCGAGCCGTGCACCGACAGCCCGCTGTTCGAGCTGCCAGAGGTCGTCGTCACCCCGCACCTCGGTGCGTCGACGGCCGAGGCGCAGGACCGGGCCGGCACCGACGTCGCGGCCAGCGTGAAGCTCGCGCTGGCGGGGGAGTTCGTGCCCGACGCCGTCAACGTCGGAGGTGGTGTCGTCGGGGAGGAGGTCGCGCCGTGGCTGGACCTGGTGCGCAAGCTGGGGCTGCTGGTGGGTGCGCTGTCGGCCGAGCTGCCAACGAATCTCTCCGTGCAGGTGCGCGGTGAGCTGGCATCCGAAGAGGTTGGCGTACTTCGACTCTCGGCGTTGCGTGGCTTGTTCTCCGCGGTCATCGAGGATCAGGTGACGTTCGTGAACGCGCCGTCGCTGGCCGCCGAGCGCGGCGTGGAGGCGGCCATCGCCACCGCACCGGAGAGCCCCAACCATCGCAGCGTCGTCGACGTGCGCGCAGTGGCCGCCGACGGGTCGACTGTCAACGTGGCAGGCACGCTGTCGGGTCCGCAGCAGGTGGAGAAGATCGTCCAGATCAACGGTCGCAATCTCGATCTGCGCGCCGAAGGCGTGAACCTGATCATCAACTACAGCGACGTGCCGGGGGCGCTCGGCACGATCGGCACCAGGCTCGGCGGTGCCGGGGTCAACATCCTGGCCGCACAGCTCAGCCAGGACGCCGACGGCGAGGGCGCGACCATCATGCTGCGGTTGGACCGTGAGGTGCCGGACGACGTACTGGCCGCTCTCGGCACGGACGTCGGCGCGACGACGCTGGAACTGGTGGACCTGTCGTGAAACTGGCCGTAATCGCCGGCGACGGCATCGGACCCGAGGTCATCGACGAAGCCATCAAGGTGCTCGACGTCGTCAAACCCGGCGTTGAGAAGACCAGTTACGACGTCGGCGCTCGGCGCTACCACGCCACCGGGGAGGTCATGCCCGACGGCCTCGTCGACGAACTGCGCACGCACGACGCGATCCTGTTGGGTGCCATCGGCGATCCGTCCGTGCCAAGTGGGGTGCTCGAGCGGGGCCTGCTGCTGCGGATGCGGTTCGAACTCGATCACCACGTCAACCTGCGGCCGTCGAAGCTCCACCCCGGTGTGAGCAGCCCGCTGGGTGAAGTGGACATCGACTTCGTCGTCGTGCGTGAGGGCACCGAGGGGCCCTATACGGGCACCGGTGGCGCGATCCGCGCAGGCACTCCGCACGAGGTGGCCACCGAGGTGAGCCTGAACACCGCGTTCGGCGTGGAACGCGTGGTGCGCGATGCGTTCGTGCGGGCGTCGAAGCGGCGCAAGCACTTGACGCTGGTGCACAAGACGAACGTGCTGACCTTCGCAGGCAAGCTGTGGTCGCGCGTGGTGGCCGAGGTGGGTGCGGAGTTCGCGGACGTCGAGGTCGCCTATCAGCACATCGATGCCGCCACGATCCACATGGTCACCGATCCCGGTCGCTTCGACGTGATCGTCACCGACAATCTGTTCGGCGACATCATCACCGATCTGGCGGCTGCGGTCTCCGGTGGCATCGGTCTGGCCGCCAGCGGCAACATCGATGCGACGCGGACCAACCCGTCGATGTTCGAACCCGTGCACGGTAGTGCACCCGACATCGCAGGCAAGGGCATCGCCGATCCCACTGCGGCGGTGATGTCCGTCGCGCTGATGTTGGCTCACGTCGGTGACGACGAGGCTGCGGCACGGGTCGACGCGGCGGTCGAGGCACACCTCGCCACCCTGGACGGCGCGAAGCTGTCGACCTCCGAGATCGGTGACAGGATCGTGGGCCTGCTCTAGCGGCCGTGCACCGACTCAACGGTGTACAGATGCGGGTCGAAGCGCTGGGCGAGTGCAGCGGCGGGCGCCATGTGCTCGCGGGCGGCGGGGTCGGCCAGCATCGCCTGGTACGCCTCGGCGGTCTCCCATTGCGCGTAGTTGACGACGCGGGTTCCGTCGGTGCTGACGTGAATGTTGGCCGATATGAAGCCGGGAACGTGGCGCATGACCTCGTCGGTCGCGCGGTCCAGCATCGCGGTCAGTTCGCCCGCCTTCTCCGGGTCGACGGTGAACACGTTGATCAACGTGGCGTGGGGAGCGTGTCGTTCGATGGTCGTCACTGTGCGTCTCCTTTTGTCAGGTTCCTTACATCTTCCACGGTAGCGCAATGTAAGGTTCCTGTCATGTACGCACCGGAGGTCGAGCGTAGCGCCGGGTATCTGGTGAAGCGCGTCCAGCAGTCGCTGCGACGGCGCTGCGACGCGGCGCTACGGCCAACCGGACTGTCCATGGCGCAGTACGCGGCCCTTCGCGCCCTCGCCGACCACCCCGAGGCGTCGGCGTCGGAGTTGGCGCGACTGTGCTTCATCACCAGGCAGTCGCTGCAGGATCTGCTGACGGGCTTGCGGACGTCCGGCCTGGTGCGAGCGGCGTCGCCGCTTGCCCTCACCCACGAAGGCCGCAAGCGGCTCGGGGACAGTCACGACGTGGTGATCGGTGTGGAACGCGAGATGGTGCAAGGACTTTCACCGAGCGCGAGGCGGCAGCTGGCCGACCTCCTGACCCAGTGCGCGGAGAACCTCGAGAGCGGCGCAGCCGGTTGACCGGGGGACTGCTCACCAGGTCACGCTGACGCAACAGTGCTGGCTGTTACCCATCGGATCGGCGTTCTTCGCGGTGGGAACGGCTCCCGGCTTCGCGTCGTCCGCCGGAGCAGGCGCGGCGAACGTGCTGTGCTTCGTCGGCTCCTGGTTCTTCACCTGTGCGGCGTGGATTCAGCTGTGCGCTCGGGGCCCGAGGGCAGTGTCGAATGGTTCTCTGCGGCGGTGCAATTCGGGGGGACCGTGCTCTTCAACGTCAGTACCGGCGCCTCGGTGTGGGCGCGTGCCGTCCTTGCCGAGCGCCGACTGGTGTGCGCCGGACGCCACCGGATCGGTGGCCATCCTCATCAGCGCCGCGCTCGGCGTCAGCGCCGTCGGAGCCTTCGTGTTCGAGTCGGGCACCACGGCCGACGAGGCGGTTGCCAACCTCGGCACCTTCATCGGTGGCGCCCACCCAGGAGATTCTTCCCTCGTCGATCAGCACTGCGGCGGACGGCACGGGGTGGCGTTCCGGTTCCGTCGATGAGGGTGGCGTTGCGAGCAGTAGCGATGGCATCGGGGTGAACTTCACCAGGCCGCCCAGCCTCTGCGCACAAGGTTCGCCGATGCCTATTCGGTGGGTGGTTGACTCCGCAGCGGGTCGGCGTCGACGGGTACCAATGGCAGTGCGATCAAGGGAAATAGCGCGCACACGGCGAACGCCAGCGGAAAGCCGGCCGCGGTGATCAGAGCGCCGAACACCGGCGGCACGATGCCGGTGGTGAGCAGCTGGCTGGTGTTCTGCGTGCCGAGGGCGCGTCCGCTCCAGAACGGTCCCGCGATCTCCGCGATGGCGGTGAACGCCAATCCGTTGTCGGACACCGTGATGACCGACGCGGCCACCATCACCGCGATGGACAGCGGCGAGTGCATCAGGTCGGTGACCGCCAGCAGGCCCATCGCGACGGCCGCGCCGATGGCGATGGTTCTGATGGGGTGCAGCCGCGACCCGGTCTTGTCGGACCAGCGGCCGGCGGCGATTCGTCCTGCCGCGCCGAGCAGTTGAGCGAAGGTCACCATGGCGCCCGCCGACGCGGCCGACCATCCGCGGTCGCTCATCAACCACACCAGGGTGAAGGTCCAGACCAGACACTGCGGTACGACGAGCAGCACCGAGACGGCGTGGATGCGCCACAGTGTCGACGACCCGCGATACGGATTGGCGAGGTCGTCGGCGTGCGCCTCCGCCCGAGGGGGTCGTGGCGGGTCGAGCACGCCGATGGCGCTGATCACCGCGGCCGCGGCGCAGGCGATCGCGGGGAAGAGCAACGCTGCGGTGATGCCGTTCGTCTCGGCCAGTTGGGGTATGACGAGGGCGCCGAGACCGACCCCCAGCGGCTGGGCGGTCTGCCGGATGCCCATGACGAGGCCCCGCTGGTGCGGCGGAAACCAGCCGACCACCAACCGGCCGCTGGCGGAGTTGCTGCTCGCCGCGGCCATGCCGCCGAGGAACAGGAAGACGCCGATGACGAAGAGGGAGTCCGCGGTGGCCGCCGCGAACGCGGCAGCGGCAGTGAGGGCGGAGCCGACCCCGAGGACCAGGCGCTCACCGAATCTGTCGACGACGTAGCCCCAGGCGATGAGGGTCACGACCATGCCGAAGCTGGGCAGCGCCGAGATGAAGCCGGCCTCGGCGAGATCCAGACCGCGCTCGGTGTGCAGGGTGGGGATCAGAAACGCCACGCCGTTGATGAAGACGTTGGCACACAGCGTGGCCGTGAGGGCGATCGCCAACATCGACCATCGACGCATGGTGCCTATCGTCATGACGTCCATATTGGCACTTGCGTCTCAGCATGTTAAATCAATATCCCATTATTTAGGATATGGTGTCGCCGCCGAATCCCAAACGCGTTGATATAGCGCTGACAGTCGAAAATCGTGGGCAGACTGACTGTGAGCGCTACGTCGACGTCGTTCGGGACAAGACGCGACCCCGTTCCTCAGGAGGGTGAGCGACGCTTACTAGGCTGTGAAAAATGCGCCTCGGTCGAATTGCCAGCCCAGATGGGGTCGCCTTCGTGAGCATCGAAGGTGACCCCGCAACAGATGCGGTCGCCCGCGAGATCGCCGAGCATCCGTTCGGCGACCCCACCTTCACAGGTCGATCCTGGCCGCTGGCCGACGTGCGACTGCTCGCGCCGATCTTGGCCAGCAAGGTGGTCTGCATGGGCAAGAACTACGCCGCCCACGCCGCCGAGATGGGCGGTGAGGCACCCGAGGATCCGGTGATCTTCCTCAAGCCCAACACCGCGATCATCGGGCCTAACGTGCCCATCCAACTCCCGGCCGATGCCCACCCCGTTCACCACGAGGGGGAGCTGGCCGCCGTGATCGGCAGGCCGTGCAAGGACGTTCCCGCGTCGAAGGCCGCCGAGAACATCCTCGGCTACACCATCGCCAACGACGTGTCCGCGCGCGATCAGCAGAAGAAGGACGGTCAGTGGATGCGGGCCAAGGGTCACGACACCTTTTGCCCGGTCGGTCCGTGGATCGATACCGACATCAACCCGTTCGACCTCGATCTCCGGACCGAGGTCAACGGTGAGATTCGGCAACACAGCCGGACCTCGCTGATGATCCATGACATCGGCGCCATCATCGAGTGGGCGTCGGCCGTGATGACCCTGCTGCCTGGTGATCTGATCCTGACCGGGACGCCGGAGGGCGTCGGTCCCATCGAGGACGGCGACACGGTGAGCATCACCATCGAGGGCATCGGCACGCTGACCAATCCCGTTGTGCGCAAGGGTAAGTCATGACTTCGCAGGTGCGAGTCCGGTTTTGTCCCTCACCGACGGGGACCCCGCACGTCGGGCTGGTGCGGACGGCGCTGTTCAACTGGGCCTACGCCCGCCACACGGGCGGCACGTTCGTGTTCCGCATCGAGGACACCGACGCCGCACGCGACAGCGCGGAGAGCTACGCCGCCATTCTCGACGCGCTGCGCTGGCTGGGACTCACCTGGGACGAGGGCCCGGAGATCGGCGGCCCCTACGCGCCATACCGGCAGTCCGAGCGCAGCGAGATCTACCGTGACGTCGTATCCCGACTGCTGGCCGCGGGTGAGGTCTACGAGGCCTACTCCACGGCCGAAGAGGTCGAGGCCCGCCACGTGGCGGGCGGCCGAAACCCCAAGCTGGGCTACGACAATCACGACCGCACCCTCACCGATGCCGAGCGTGCGCAATTCGTCGCCGATGGGCGCAAGCCCGTACTGCGGCTGCGGATGCCCGACGAGGACCTGACGTGGAACGACCTGGTGCGCGGGCCGACCACGTTCGCCGCAGGCACGGTGCCCGACTTCGCGATCACTCGCGGCAGCGGGGATCCGTTGTATACGTTGGTGAACCCCGTCGACGACGCCCTGATGAAGATCACCCACGTCCTTCGTGGCGAGGACATCCTGCCGTCCACCCCTCGCCAGATTGCCCTGTACCAGGCGCTGATGCGCATCGGCGTGGCCGATCGGGTTCCCGAATTCGCCCACCTGCCAAGCGTTCTCGGCGACGGGAACAAGAAGCTTTCGAAGCGCGATCCCCAGTCGAATCTCTTCCTGCACCGTGACCGCGGCTTCATTCCCGAAGGTCTGTTGAACTACCTGGCGCTGTTGGGCTGGGGGATCGCCGACGATCACGACCTATTCAGCCTCGACGAGATGGTGGCCGCCTTCGACGTCAAGGACGTCAACTCCAATCCTGCACGCTTCGACCAGAAGAAGGCCGATGCGATCAACGCCGAACACATTCGACTGCTCGACGCCGCCGAGTTCACCGCGCGGTTGCGCGATTACTTCGTTGCGCACGGTCATGACACCGGCTTGGACGACGCCGGCTTCGCCGACGCGGCGACGCTGGTCCAGACGCGCATCGTCGTGCTCGGTGACGCTTGGGACCTGTTGAAGTTCCTCGACGAGGCGTCATACGTGCTCGACGAGAAGTCCGCAGCCAAGGAGTTACGGGCCGACGCGGTACCGGTGCTCGACGCGGCGCTCACCGCCCTTGAGGCAGTGGGTGAGTGGTCCACCGAGGGGATCGAGGCAGCGCTCAAGACCGCGCTGCTGGAGAACCTCGAGCTCAAGCCGCGCAAGGCCTTCGGCCCGATCCGGGTGGCGGTCACGGGTGCCTCGGTCAGCCCGCCGTTGTTCGAGTCGATGGAGTTGCTCGGCCGCGACCGCAGCCTGAGCCGGTTGCGTGGCGGTCGTGACCACGCGGCCGCTGAGGCGTGAAATTCGGGGCCGAAATGTTTGGTAGTGTGCTCGTCGGTCGGTGATTGCACACGCTGGTTAGTCCCAGCGGGTGTTGGACCTGCAAAACGCCTTGTGACCAGCGGTTATAGGCGGCCCATGGGGTATGGTGTAATTGGCAACACAGCGGTTTCTGGTACCGCCATTCTAGGTTCGAGTCCTGGTACCCCAGCCAATTCCGGTAGACGGCAAGCGACGGCGAAGTGATTAGGTCGGCGTTCTTCACCTGAGCTATGCTGTCGAACCGGAATCAGTTCTAGCCCCCGTCGTCTAGCGGCCTAGGACGCCGCCCTCTCACGGCGGTAGCGTGGGTTCGAATCCCATCGGGGGTACCAGTAGTGCCAGCGCCCGCAGTCGATGCGGGCGCTTCTTCATTTGACGGCAGCACTAGAGCCGTCGGGTCAGCGCATCCGCGGCGGCGAGTAGGTCCGCGGCCCAGCGCGCGCCGGGCCTGCGTCCCATTCGATCGATCGGACCCGAGACGGAGACGGCTGCCACCACGGCGCCCCGTGCGTCACGCACCGGCGCTGACACACTCGCCACGCCCGGTTCCCGTTCCGCGGCGCTCTGCGCCCAGCCGCGCTTGCGCACCTCCGCCAACGTGCGGTCGGTGAACTTGGCGGCCGGAAGGACGGCAGCCTGCGTCGCGGCGTCACTGTAGGCAAGGAGGATCTTGGCGCCCGATCCGGCCGTCATGGGCAGCCGAGTGCCGACGGGCACCGTGTCACGCAGGCCGGCTGGCGGTTCGAGGGCGACCACGCAGACGCGCGACATGCCTTCGCGTCGATACAGTTGCACGCTCTCCCCGGTGATCTCGCGTAGCCGTGGCAGCACGGCGGCACTCGCGGCGAGCAGCGGATCATCGACCTGCCCGGCCAGTTCGTTCAATGCGGGTCCCAGGCACCATCTGCCGTCGGCGTCCCTGGCCAGGAGTCGGTGGACTTCGAGGCCTGCCGCCAGGCGGTGCGCGGTGGCCCGAGGTAACCCCGTGCGTTCACACAGTTCGGCGAGACCACATGGCGACTCGGCCACGACGTGCAGCACGCCCACCGCTTTGTCGAGCACGCCGATGCCGCTATCCTGTCTCATAGGGAGATACTAGCGTCCCGCATATTGAGACGCCCGTGATGAGACCCAGCCACGACATCCGCAGCGCCCTCTGTGGATCGCCTTAAGGAATGAACACGGTCATGACCGATACACCACGCACCATGGCAGAGAAGGTGTGGGCCGACCACGTCGTGGTCACCGGCTCCGGGGAAGGCGCTGCGCGCGAACCCGACCTCATCTACATCGATCTGCACCTCGTCCACGAGGTCACCAGCCCCCAGGCGTTCGACGGCCTTCGGATGGCAGGCCGCCCCGTTCGCCGGACCGACCTCACCATCGCCACCGAAGACCACAACGTGCCGACCATCGACATCGACAAGCCGATCGCCGACCCCGTCTCGCGGATCCAGGTCGAGACACTGCGGCGTAATTGCGCGGAGTTCGGCGTCCGCCTCTACCCGATGGGCGACGTCGAGCAGGGCATCGTTCACATCATCGGCCCGCAACTGGGTCTGACCCAGCCGGGTACGACCGTCGTCTGCGGCGACAGCCACACCTCGACCCACGGCGCGTTCGGTGCGCTCGCGATGGGCATCGGCACCTCGGAGGTCGAGCACGTGCTCGCGACCCAGACCCTGCCGCTGCGTCCGTTCAAGACCATGGCGGTCAACGTCGATGGCGTGCTGCCCGCGGGCACCAGCCCGAAGGACGTCATCCTGGCGGTGATCGCGAAGATCGGGACCGGCGGCGGGCAGGGGTACGTGATCGAATATCGCGGCAGCGCCATCGAAGCGATGTCGATGGAGGGCCGGATGACGGTCTGCAACATGAGCATCGAAGCCGGCGCGCGCGCAGGCATGGTGGCACCGGACGAGACGACGTTCGAGTACCTGAAGGGTCGTCCGCATGCCCCGGCCGGCGCCGACTGGGATGCCGCCGTCGAGTCGTGGAGCCAGTTGCGCACCGACGAGGGAGCCGAATTCGACACCGAGGTCTACCTCGACGCCGCGACGCTGAGCCCGTTCGTCACCTGGGGAACCAACCCCGGCCAGGGCGTGCCGCTGAGCGCAGCCGTTCCAGACCCGGAACTGATGTTCGACGAAGGGGAGCGCCAGGGGGCCGAGAAGGCGTTGGCCTACATGGATCTTCGGCCGGGTACCGCCATGCGCGACATCGCCATCGACACGGTCTTCGTCGGATCCTGCACCAACGGGCGGATCGAAGATCTCAGGGTCGTCGCCGACCTCTTGCGCGGTAGGAAGATCGCCGACGGAATGCGGATGCTGGTGGTGCCCGGATCCATGCGGGTCCGCGCGCAGGCCGAATCCGAAGGCCTTGGTGAGATCTTCACCGCTGCGGGTGCCGAGTGGCGCCAGGCCGGATGCTCGATGTGCCTCGGCATGAATCCCGATCAGCTCGCGCCGGGGGAGCGCTGCGCGGCGACGTCCAACCGAAACTTCGAAGGGCGGCAGGGCAAGGGCGGCCGCACGCACCTCGTCTCGCCCGCGGTGGCCGCGGCGACGGCCGTGCGCGGCACCCTTTCCTCGCCAGCCGATCTGCCCGAGAATCGCTAGGAGACAGCCATGGAAGCCTTCCGCACCCACACCGGGATCGGTGTTCCGCTGCGCCGGTCCAACGTCGACACCGACCAGATCATCCCCGCGGTGTACCTGAAGCGGGTCACCCGAACGGGTTTCGAGGACGGTCTGTTCGCGGCCTGGCGTAACGACCCCTCGTTCGTCCTCAACCTCCCGCCCTTCGACAAGGGTTCGGTTCTGGTGGCCGGCCCCGACTTCGGCACCGGCTCGTCCCGCGAGCACGCGGTGTGGGCGCTGATGGATTACGGGTTCCGGGTGGTGATCTCTTCCCGGTTCGCCGACATCTTCCGCGGCAATTCGGGGAAGGCGGGTCTTCTTGCCGCCCAAGTTGCCCAAGACGATGTGGAACTCCTGTGGAAGCTGATCGAGCAGCAACCCGGGCTGGAAATCACTGTGAATCTGCAAGATCGGAGCATCACCGCGGGAACGGTCATGTTGCCGTTCACGATTGACGACTACACCGCATGGCGATTGCTCGAGGGGCTGGACGATATAGGCCTTACGCTGCGGAAACAGGACGATATTACCGATTTCGAACAGCGTCGTCCGCGCTGGAAGCCACGCACTCTGCCGGTCTGACGGCGGCCAGGACGGGGCCGAAAACGCGCCCAGCAAGCCTGTTTTGGGACCGCCGTACCACCGCCGGTGTGGGGCAACCTGATTGCCGAATTGTCAACCAGCTATCCCTGAAATTCGGCGTGGCTCTTGGAAATCAGCGGTGTAAAGGTTTACCGTAGCTTTCAGTTGGCTCAAGGTGGGCCACTGGCTTCGGAGGTTTTGCATGAACAAGGCAGAGCTCATCGACGTCCTCACGGACAAGTT
>NZ_JAVRQA010000201.1:0-8099 GCF_032161845.1 Mycobacterium sp. | reverse complement strand
CGAACGGGCTTCGTCATCGTGGCGACCCTTGCGGTGGCCACCTGTCTGAGCACTGTGACAAAGGCAGTAGTCGGGGCGCAGCGCCCACCGCGGGCCACCCAGTTGCTTCTCGAGGTGGACCCGTCCTTTCCCTCGGGACACGTCACGGGAACCTTGGCGCTCGTCGGGAGCGTGGCGGTGGTCATCGGACGGGGACGGAGTCCGGCGATCCGGGCTGCGTTGGGGGTCGCTGTCGTGGCAGCCACCGCGCTGGTGGCGCTCACCCGCCTGTATCTCGGCGTCCACTGGCTGACCGATGTGGTCGGTGGGTCGTTGCTGGGCGGCGCTGCGGTGCTTGCCGGGTCGGCCACGCTCGCATCGGTGCAGTCCGGCGCGTTCGGGCGGCGCGCCGAGTCGCCGACGCCAAAGGTGAGCCGGGTGGCATGATCCGCACAGTCGCACCGCGACGGATAGCCACGGTTGGGGCGGGGAGGGGCCATGGGTACCACGCTGGTGGAGTGCCGTTGCCGCTGATAGGTCAACCAAGGACGTGGTTGCGGCCACGCTACTGGGGTATCTCGGCCCGTTCGGCGTTCGTGTCCGCGTCGGTGGTGCTGGTGGCATTGTTGGTGGCGGGTTCAGGCTTGTCGATCATTCTGTCCCGCTCGTTGCTGGCCGGCGTCGACGATGCGGCGGCAGGCCGGGTCAAGGACGTTGTGGCGGCACTGCAATTCGACACGGCGGCCGAACTTGACGCGGCGCTGATCACCACCGATCAGCGGATCGTCGCGGTTCAGGTGATTGATGCCAACGGTGCCGTGATCCAACACTCTCAGTCGGCACCCGACGCACCTTTGGTCGCGCCCAGCACCATCGGTGACAAGTTGCAGATCGGATTGCCCGACCATGCCTCGCCCGATGGAGACATGCGAATCAGCGGTCAGACCGTGGACGGCAAGAGCGGCCGCTACACGATCCTGGTCGGCGCAGGCAGTGAAGCCGTCGAGTCGACGGTCAAGACGGTTCTGGTGTTGCTCGCCGGTGCTGCGCCGATCGTCATCGCCGTGTCGGCGGCGGCCGCGTATCTGTTGGTGGGGCGATCGTTGCGGTCGGTCGACGCCATCCGGGCGAGGGTCGCCGACATCAGTACGTCAGACCTCGCCGAGCGTGTACCGGTTCCGAACAACTTCGATGAGATCGCCGCGCTCGCAGTGACCATGAACGAGATGCTGGCCCGGATCGAGGCAGGTCACGAAGCCCAACGCCGGTTCGTCGGGGATGCATCCCATGAGCTGCGCAGCCCGGTGACCGCAATTCTTTCCGCTCTCGATGTCGCTGCCGCACATCCCGAATTTCTCAACGAAGACCTCGCGACGTCCACCCTGCGGCCCGAGGCCGAGCGAATGGAGTCGCTCGTCGAGGACCTGCTGCTACTGGCCCGCGCCGACGAACGCGGACTCACGTTGCGGCGCAAGGACGTCGACCTCGATGACATCGCGTCCATCGAAATGGGCCGGCTCCTTCGGGAAACGACGCTGACCGTCGACGCGGATCTGGTTCCGACCCGTCTGGTCGGCGATCCAGGGGGACTCTCGCGGGTGTTGCGCAATCTGCTCGAGAATGCGGCGCGCCACGCCACGTCGCGGGTCGAGCTTCGCGTCTACCCCGACGGAGACAAAGCCGTCTTGACCGTTGCCGACGACGGTCCCGGCATCCCCGAGGCCGATCGCGCGCGAGTGTTCGACAGATTCGTCCGGCTGGACTCCGCCCGCGCGCGCAGCGGCGGGGGCACCGGTCTTGGGTTGGCCATCGTGTCCGAAGTCATTGCCGCGCACGGGGGTACGGTTACGATCGGTGACCGACCGGATGGTGGAGCGCTCATGACCGTTCAGCTACCGCTGGCGTATTCGCCCGACTCCAGCCGGTAGCCGGCACCACGGATCATCGAGGTGTTCTCAGCGGCAGCACGGGGCCCAATTCCAGATCGTTTCGGTCTCGCAAATCTGGCCGGTTGCCTATGAAGGGGGCTTCGCGGCGGCAGCGGCCTTGGCGGCGGCTCGCCCCTCCGGACTCGCCGCGGAGAAGCCCGCTTTCGTGGTCGACGCTACTTGATTCTCACAATTTAGAGAAAGAGCCACCGTCGTACCAGCTGTCGAGTGGGAGCCCCTCTGGGCCACGCTCTCGTTGCGCTGGCTCACCACCAAGCATTTCTCCTTGGACAGTTGGTCGCCAACCGTTACCGCAACAATGGCTTTGAATCCTGCACCGCTCAGCGCTGCCGAAGCGTCGCCGTACGTCTGGCCGGTAACGCTGGGGGCCGCCCCCGCCGCCCCCGCCGCCCCGGTCGACATCAACGACATCAACGACATCGCGGAAGTGAGCGCCGCCGCGCTGGCAATTCGAACGATCAAGGTGTGCATCGCGCCGACCAACCTCCCGTGCCGATCGAATACCGCGTTCCGCGGGTGGACGCGGGTGCGCCCTTGACACGTATGGACTGTGCTCTCGGCTGGCTTAAGGAACGCTGAGACGACGAACACGCGAAAACAGTTAGTGGACAGTCACATCACAGCTTCTACACATCGCAGTCCCTGCCAGGTTCAGCGGTCTCTCAGGGGCGCCGGTTTAGCGTTGGCAGTGCAGCGAGGTTGCTGCCGCCGTGTCTCCTCGGATGCGGCCCCACGACGTTGGGACGGGAAGTGCGATGAACAACGCAGAATCAAACCGGAACGCCGCGCGTTTTCGCGCCGCCTTCGCCGCGGTCGGTGGCTGTGCTCTCGTGGCCATGGTCGCGTTCGCGCTGGCGCACCCACAACCTGGCGGCCGCACGAACTTACAAAGTGTTGGTCCGATGCAAACAGGCGTGACGACGAGTGAAACTGCTGCGACGGCGTCGACGGCCGCGGCAACCCTGGCCACTTCGGAGGCCACTCCGTCGGTGAAGGCCACGCCCGAGTGGGGCCAGCCGTCCGAACCGTGACCCGAGCGTCGGCACTCGCTGCATCAGTCGCCGTCGTCGTGGGCGCCGTGCTTGCCGGGTGCGAAACGGGCGGCACCGCACCGGAGAACAATCCACCCGGTCACGTCCCCGACACTCAGGCGTACGTGACGTTCACCCCGCCATTGGGCCCGTTCACGGTGTCCGTACCCGAGGGGTGGGCGCGCGGCACCAACGGCGGTGCGACGGTCTTCACCGACAATCTCAACACCGTGAGCATCGAGACCCGTCCAGTCGCCGTCGCACCCAATACCGAGTCGGTGGCTGTCGACGAACTCCCGGCCATCGCGTCGTCCACGCCCGGCTACCGTCCCGGCATGATCACCGCGGTGCGTCGAAAGGCCGGTCAGGTCATCCTGATCAGCTATCAGGGCTCATCACCTCCGAACTCGGTCACCCACGAAACGTGGACTGACGCGTTCGACCGCTATGAATACTGGCGCGCCGGCAACGTCGTGATCCTGACTCTGTCCGGGCCTGTTGGCGCCGACAACGCGAAGGCGTGGCGCACCATCGCCGATTCACTGCAATGGCGGTGACTCCACAGAGGGAGCACCGGTGACCGCTCGGCTACCGCTGGGGTATTCGCCCGAATCCAACCGGTAACCGGCACCACGGATCGTCTGAATCGTGTTGGTACCAAACGGGGTATCGATCTTGCGCCGAACGTATCCGACGTATACCTCGACCACGTTGTCCGGGCCGGAGTAGTGGGCGTCCCACACGTGTTGAAGCATGTCGTGCTTGGTGACGACGGTGTCCTTGTGGCGCATCAGGTATTCCAGGACGCCGTACTCGCGGGGGGTCAGGTCGATCGGAGTTGACTCGCGCTCGACGACGCGACGCGCTGGGTCGAGTGAAAGGGTGCCCGCAGTCAACACGACCGGACGATGCGGTGCCCCGCGACGAACGAGTGCGCGAAGGCGCGCCAGCAGCACGATGAATGCCGCCGGCTTGGAGAGGTAGTCGTCGGCGCCGAGGTCGAATGCGTCGGTCTGGTCGTAGTCACCGTCCTTCGCCGTCAGCATCAGGACAGGCGTCCACACTTCCCTGGCGCGCATCTTGCGGAGCACCTCATAGCCGTTGAGCCCCGGCAACATGATGTCGAGCACGATCACGTCGAAGTTGTTCTCCGTCGCCTCCCAGAGGCCGTCGACACCGTTGTCGGCGTGCACGACTACGAAACCCTCGGCCCGCAGACCCATGGTGAGGGTGGCTGCGAACCGGGGCTCGTCCTCCACTATCAGGACCTTCACGCATCTCATCCTTCGCTCGTCGTGCAGGTGTCACCAGTGTGGGCGGCTCAGTGGAGATATGCCGCTAAGGAATGGGCGGTGCCACGGGTGTTGGCGCGTCCGGCGTGTCACCTGGTTCCGGGAGATCGGGCTGGCCGGGAACGTCGGGAGCGTCGGCCTGGTCGTCGACGTCACCCGGCTCTGGCGTGTCGGGCACGCCGGGGATGTCGGGACCATTGCTCGACGGGCCCTGCGGTAGGGGTCCGCTCGCCGTGTTGGCAACCGCAACCGCGCCCGCGCCTGCGAGTAGGAGCGCGGCAGCCACGACTGCCGCAGCGATCTTTTGACGTCTCTGCACCTTCGTGTTCTCCTCTCGCGGCGCCGCGGGAGTGCGCCGCCGTTGAAGGCCACGGTCGCAACGGGTCGCTGTGAAGACGCTGAGGTAGCTTCCGAGGGGAACGCTCATAGCGCCGTGGGGGTCATGCAGACTGAGCAAATGAGCGGCGCTGAGGACGATCCCGAGGATGGATCGCCGATCTCCGGTGACGATGACAAGTGGCTGCTGCTGATCTATCGGATCCCCGCCGAGCCGACCCGATTGCGGGCCACCGTCTGGCGGCGGCTCAAGTCGCTAGGCGCGGTGTACCTACAGAACTCGGCCGCGGCCCTACCGGCTCGCGACGGGGCCGAGCGCGCCCTGCGCAAGCTACGACGCGAGATTCTCGAGATGGACGGTTCCGCGGTGCTGCTGGCCTGTTCGGCCGTGGCCGGCGGACCCGGCGTCATAGCGCAGTTCGAAGCCGCCAGGGACAATGAGTACGAGGAGATCCTCGACAAGTGCCTCGACTTCCACGCCGGTCTCGAGAAAGAGTACACGGCAAATCATTTCACCTACGGTGAGCTCGAGGAGAACGAAGTCGAGCTGGTCAAGCTGCGCACCTGGTACGAAAAGGTGCGGACCCGCGATGTCTACGGCGCACCCAAGCGGTCGGAGACGGCGCAGGCTCTGGACGCCTGCGGTGAGGCGTTGGAGCTCTATGCCGCAAGGGTTTACGTCGAAGAGGACGAAGGGCGATGAGGTGCCGGCTTGCGCCGTGTCACCCGGTAGATGCTCACCGGAAGTGCTACGCCAACGGCCGCGACCAGAATCCACCACGGAGCAACGCCGCTTAGCTTGTTCGCCATGATGGTGGCGACGAGGGCGACCGCAACGGTCAGGGCCACCCGCCAGTCGTCGCCGACGATGAAGTCGTACCAGAACGCACAAAACGCACGGAGCTTGTCCATTATCAATCTCCCAGGGCCACGGTGGTTTTGGTGGCAAGTGGAGCCCGACGCCTGAACAGGGCCACCAACGCCAAGGCGTAGAGGGCGACGGCGGGGATCAGGACGAGCAGCGCAATGTCCTCGCCCGGCCAGTGCACGCCCGCCCCCTCCGCGCCCCAGAAGATGCCGAAGGCCGTGAGCATCACCCCGACGGCGAACTTCATGGCGTTCTCCGGGACCCGGGCCAGCGGTGCCCGGACGGCGAATCCCGCGATCGCCACCAGCGCGATGGCGGCCGCGGCGGCGAGGACGGCCAGCGGAATATTGCCCTGGTTGGCTCCGAACGTCAGCGCGATGAACGCGACTTCGACACCTTCCAGCACCACGCCCTTGAACGACAACGTGAAGGCGTACCAGTCGGTGACCATGGCCCGGCCGGCGGTGGGCGCCGCTTGAGCCTCGGCGATGGTGGATTGATACGCCAGGGTCTCGTCGTGCATCGCCTTGTGCCCGCTGGCCCGCAGGATCGCCTTTCGCAACCACTGCAGCCCGAAAGTCAGGAGCAGTCCGCCGACGAAAAGGCGCAGACCGTTCAGCGGGATCAGCGAGATCGCGGGCCCCAGCGCCGCGATCACCACCACCAGAATGAACAGCCCGGCGAGTGCTCCGGTGATCGCCGAGCGCCAATCTCGGGCGGTGCCCGCCGCGAGGATGATGGTCAGTGCTTCGACGGCCTCCACCAGGCAGGCGAGGAAGACCGTGATGAAGAGTGCTGCCGAGCCGCTCACCGTCAACCTCCCGAAGGTCTGGGGACATCGAGCGTGGTTGCCCGAACGTCAAGCATCAATGGTAACGGTCGTTAGAAATTGCGTGTAACGACCACGAAACTACCCGCTAGCCGGTATCGCAACTGGTGGGCAGCGTTGCCGACACCGGCCGGCCAAGGCGACGAGGGTCTACGACATGAAAGCCACCAAGTCCTTCGCCTCGATAGCCCTCGGCGCCGTTGCCGTGACGGTGATCGCCGGCTGCTCGGCGTCACCGTCGCCGACGCCCGCGGCTTCGTCGTCAACGGCCCCGGTCCCCGCGTCGAGCGGCGTCAAACCCACCGTCGTGTTGGTGCACGGCGCGTGGGCCGACAACTCCAGCTGGGACGGCGAGGTCGCCGAACTGCAGAAGGAAGGCTACGACGCACGGGCGATCTCCAACCCGCTCGAGAATCTGACCACCGACGCCGAGTCCGTGAAGGGCTTCCTGGCGACCGTGAAGGGACCGATCGTGCTGGTGGGCCACTCCTACGGCGGAGCCGTCATCACCAATGCCGCCGAGGGCAATCCCAACGTGAAGGCCCTGGTCTACGTCGACGCGGCGGCACCCGACGTCGGCGAGACCAACGGGTCGCTGAGCGGCGCCGACTCCATTCTGAAGACCACGCCCGAGGACCAGTTGTTCGACAAGCTGCCCTCCGCCGGCGCTTCGGACCTCTACCTGAAGCAGGACGTGTTCGTCCGTTACTTCGGCAAGGACCTGCCGGCCGACGTCGCCACCCGGCTGTGGGCCACGCAGCGAGTCGCGTCGACGGCAGCCTTCGAGACCCCGTCGAAGTACGCCGCCTGGAAGACGATCCCGTCGTGGTACTTCATCAGCAGCGGCGACCAGATCATCACCCCGACCTCCGAGACGGCGATGGCCAACCGTGCACATTCGACGATCACCGACTTCGACGGTGGTTCACACCTGACACTGATATCGCACCCGGACGCGGTCACCGCGGTGATCAACTCCGCGATCGCCTCGGTGCACTGAACCGCTCGAATTGTTACTCGGCTGCTACGTCCCGCGGTACGACTGGCCGTGCGGTTCGACGCAGTGCTCGTCGGGGTCTTCGGCGCAGACGTGGTCGACCTGAAGCGTCGTGTGGTCGATGTGATGCTGGTCGTGCAAGATCCGTTCGAGTTCACCGCGGATGGCGTGACAATCGGTGCCGTCGCCGACGATGACGTGGGCGGATAGCGCGGCCTCACCCGAGGTGATCTCCCAGATGTGCAGGTCGTGTACTTCGACGACCGAGCCGACGGCGGCGAGCTCGGCACCGACGGCGGCGGGGTCGACGCTCTTGGGCGCGGCCTCAAGGAAGATGCGCCCGGACGCCCGCACCAGACTCCAGCCGGCCTTGATCATCAGCGCCGCCACGATCAGCGCCGCGATCGCATCGGCCCTGGCGAAACCGGTCAGCCAGACGACGGCGCCGGCGATCGCGGTGGCGATGAACGCGTACAGATCGTTGAGGATGTGCTGGTATGCGCCCTCGACGTTGAGGCTGGAACGATTGGCGCGGCTGATGCACCACGCCGCCGCGACGTTGACGACGATGCCCACCAGCGCGGTGAGGAAGACCAGCAGTCCTTCGACCTCGCCAGGATCGAACAGGCGACGGACGCCCTCGAAGACGAAGTACGCCGCCAGCAGCAGCAGCGTGATGCCGTTGGCCTGTGCGGAGAGGATCTCGGCGCGCTTCAGGCCGTAGGTGTAGCCGCCGCGAGCCGGCCGAGCGGCGAGCCGGATGGCGATGAGCGCCAGCACGATCGACACGGCGTCGGTGAGCATGTGCCCGGCATCGG
>NZ_JAVRQA010000200.1:0-19920 GCF_032161845.1 Mycobacterium sp. | reverse complement strand
GATCGCTTGCTCGGGGACCAGTTGCGGACGTCCGGTGATGTCGCTGACCGCCTGCGCCCAGACGGGGCTGCGCAGCCCTCCTCCCACCGCGACCGTCCGCCGTCCGGTGTGCGCGTCGTCGAACATCTCGAGGATCTGCCTGATGCCGAAACCGATGCCCTCGTAAGCGGCGCGGAACAGGTGTCCGCGACCGTGGCGGAGCGTCAGCCCGGCGAAGAGACCCCGCGCGTCGGGGTCGAACACCGGCGTCCGCTCCCCCGCCAGATAGGGCAGCGCGATCAGCCCTTCGCTACCCGCGGGAACCGCCGCCGCCTCGGCCGTCAACGTCTCCAGCGGTGCACCACCGGTGATCGTCTGTAGCCAACCGATCATGCTGCCTGCCGTCGAGGTGCCCGCGGCCAGCGCCAGCGATCCACGATGGATGCCCGCCGTCGTCCACAGCGCCGGATCGCTGTGGTACTCCTCGATGATCTGGACCAGGAACATCGTCGAGCCGTACATCAGCATCTGATCACCGGGATTGCGGACACCCACCGAGAACGCCTCGGAGTAGGCGTCGACCGTGCCTGCGACCACCGGTGTGCCCCTAGGGATGCCGGTGGCTGCGGCAGCCTCGGCGTGCACGGTGCCGACGACCTCACTGGGCCAGACGAGTCGCGGCAGCGGCAGGTGCGCGCAGATCCGCTTCGCCCACTCGAAGTTCCAGTCGAATTCGCTCGTTGCGTACAGCGGGTCGCACTGGCTCGCGGTGTGGTGATCCAGCACGTATTCGCCGGTCAGCTTGGCGGCGATGTAGGAGTTCGAGCCGTACCACCCGGTGGCTCGTTCGAACACCGATGGCTCGTGTCGCCTCACCCACTCCAGCTTGGGTCCGACGGCCTGACTCGACAGCAACGTGCCCGCCCGCTGGAGAATGGCGGCCGCCCCGAATTCCTCTGTCAGCAGCTTGATTTCGGCCGTCGCCCTGGTGTCGATGCCGTAGAGGATCGCGGGCCGCAGCGGCGTCAGATCGTCATCGCACAACACCAGGCAGGGGCCGACGCCGCTGACGCACATGGCGGCGATCCTCGACCCGGGCGGTATCTCCCCCGTCAGGCGGTTGCTGATCTCGCAGACCTCGTGCCACCACGTCGAGGTGGCGTCGACCTCGGCCCAGCCGGTGCGGGGCAGGCTCATCGAATGCGGAATCGTCGCGGATGCGACGACGACACCGGCTGTGTCGACGAGGACACCCTTCGTGCTCCCGGTGCCCATGTCGATTCCGAGAAGCAGGTCCACGGCGCAACCCTACGTCCCTCCCGACACGACTTCGGCGCGGTAATCCGCGTTGATCGCGGATCACCGCGCCGAAGTCGCGTGGTGGGCGGAACTCAGCCCTTGCGGGCCTTGACCGCCTCGGTCAGCTGCGGGGTGACCTTGAACAGGTCGCCCACGATGCCGTAGTCGGCGATCTCGAAGATCGGCGCTTCCTCGTCCTTGTTCACGGCGATGATCGTCTTGGACGTCTGCATGCCCGCGCGGTGCTGGATCGCACCCGAGATGCCGAGGGCGATGTACAGCTGCGGAGAGACGGTCTTACCCGTCTGACCGACCTGGAACTGACCCTCGTAGAAGCCGGAGTCGACGGCCGCACGGGACGCGCCGACCGCGCCACCGAAGGCGTCGGCCAGTTCCTCGACGACGTTGAAGTTCTCCTTGCTGCCGACGCCACGGCCACCCGCGACGACGATCTTGGCCTCGGTCAGTTCCGGACGAGCACTCTTCTGAGCGGGGTGACGGGACGTGATCTTCGTGGCGTTCTCCGCGGGAGCAGGCACCTCGACGGTGACGATCTCGCCTGCGCCGGCAATCGGCTCGGCCTCGATGGCACCGGGCCGCACGGCCATGACCGGGGCGTCACCGTCGGCCTTCGCCTCGGTGGTGTACGCACCACCGAAGATCGAGTGGATGCCGATGGGACCCTCCTTGACGCCGATCACGTCGACCAGCACACCGGAGCCGGTCTCTGCCGCGACGCGGCCCGCGATCTCCCTGCCCTCCGCGCTGGCGACGACGAGCAGCGCCACGGGGGACGCCGACTCGACCAACGCGTTCAGCACGTCCACCTTGGGGGTGACGAGGTACTGCTCGACGACGTCGGACTCGGCCACGTAGATCTTTGCCGCGCCTGCGGCCTTGAGCCCGTCGGTCAGCTTCTCAGCCGTGCCGGGGGCCCCGATGACCACCGCGGACGGCTCGCCCAACGCGCGGGCCGCGGTGATGAGCTCCGCGGTGACGCTCTTCAGATTGCCTTCAGCGTGCTCAGCGAGCACGAGTACTTCTGCCATTGCCTCTTTGTCGCTCTCTCGAAAGAAGTGGGAAAGTGTGATTTCTGGGAAGCTCAGAGCAATTTCTGAGCGACGAGGTAATCGGCGATCTGCTGTCCGCCTTCGCCCTCGTCGGTGATCTTCTCGCCCGCCGACTTCGGCGGCTTCGGAGTGGCCGAAACCACGGTCGAGCTGGCGTTGGCGCCACCGACCTCGTCGCTCTCGACGCCGATCCCGGCCAGCGTCAGACTCTCGACCGGATTCTTCTTGGCCGCCATGATGCCCTTGAAGGACGGGAACCGAGCATCCTCGACGATCTTCTCGCTGATGCTGACGATTGCGGGCAGGGTCGCCTCGAGTCCGAAGACACCGTCGTCGGTCTCGCGTTCACCGGTGACCTTGCCGTCGGCGATGTCGATGCTGCGCATTGCCGTCAACTGCGGCAGACCCAGGAACTGGGCCAGGATCGCGGGAACCGCGCCACCGACGCCGTCGCTGGTCTCGTTGCCTGCGATGACCACGCCGATGTCCTCGATCTGACCGAGCGACCGGGCGAGCGCCCACGACGTCTGGACGATGTCGGAACCTGCGAGGCCGTCGTCGACCAGGTGGTAGGCCGAATCGGCGCCCATGGACAGCGCGCGGCGGATCGCTGTCTCCGCGCTGGTAGGACCGGCGGTCAGCACGACCACCTTGTAGTCGGCGTCCGCGTGCTTCTCCTTGAGCTGAAGCGCGACCTCGACGGCCTTCTCGTTGATCTCGTCCAGCACCGGATCGCTGCCTGCCCGATCCAGCGTCCAGGCACCCTCGGTGAGATGCCGGTCCTCGTAATCAGGAACCTGTTTGATCAGGACCACGATGTTCGTCATGAGTGTGGTTCGTCCTCCTCGATGAGGCCTAAGCCGGCCTGCCCATATCACGATTCATGCAGCAGCCATAATGTTACTAGGCAGTAACTTGAGCTGGCACGCAGGAACACCATAGCTGGTGTTGTCTAACCTTCTGCCCTCCCCATCGGTGTCTTAACCGATCGTGAACGAGTGACAATCGCCACTGCTGGGTTAGCCTGCGTTGGCAATGAGCACATTTTCCCACCCCGAGCCGCCCGCGGACGTCCTTCCTCTCACCGGGGAACGCACCGTCCCCGGACTGGCCGAGGAGAACTACTGGTTCCGCCGCCACGAGGTGGTCTACCAGCAGCTGATGGAACGTTGCGCGGGGCGCGACGTGCTCGAAGCCGGTTCCGGTGAGGGCTACGGCGCCGACCTGATCGCCAGCGTCGCCCGCCGGGTGATCGGGGTGGACTACGACGACTCCGCGGTCGCGCACGTGCGGGCCCGCTACCCCCGCGTGGACATGCGCCAGGGAAATCTCGCCGAATTACCTCTTGCTGACGGTGCCGTCGACGTGGTCGTCAACTTCCAGGTCATCGAACATCTGTGGGACCAGGGACAGTTCGTCGACGAGTGCGCCCGCGTGCTCCGGCCGGCGGGGGTGCTTTTGATGTCGACGCCGAACCGCATCACGTTCTCCCCGGGCCGCGATACCCCGATCAACCCCTTCCACACCCGAGAGCTGAATGCGGCGGAGCTCACCGAGCTGCTCACCGCCTCGGGCTTCCAGGTCGAGGCCATGCTCGGGGTGTTCCACGGCGCAGGCCTGGTCGAGCTCGACGCCAAGCACGGCGGCTCGATCATCGACGCGCAGATCGTCCGTGCCGTTGCCAACGCACCATGGTCGGCAGACCTGCTGGCCGACGTCGCGTCGGTCCGTACGTCGGACTTCGATCTGCTCGATGCCAGCCAGCGCGATATCGACGACAGTCTGGATCTGGTGGCCATCGCGGTGCGACCGTGACCGTTCACATCCCCCAGTCGCTACGCTCCCGCCCGCCGAGCCCTGCTCCAGGCCTCTTCACCCTGGTCCTGCACACCCATCTCCCGTGGTTGGCACACCACGGCCGTTGGCCGGTCGGCGAGGAATGGCTCTACCAGTCGTGGGCGGCGGCGTATCTGCCGCTGATCGGGTTGCTGCGCAGACTGTCCGCAGAGGGCCGCAGCCACCTGATCACCCTCGGCATGACGCCGGTCGTCACCGCCCAACTCGACGATCCGTACTGCCTCACCGGCATGCACCACTGGCTGGCGAACTGGCAGCTGCGCGGGCAGGAGGCCGCCGTCCGGCGCAGCGGCGACGGCACCGGGTACTCGGCCCCGGAAGCCTTGCGCGCGTTCGGTATTCGCGAGTACGACGAGGCAGGTCGGGCGCTCGAGGACTTTGCGACGGCGTGGCGCCACGGCGGCAGCCCGCTGCTTCGCGAGCTCATCGACGCCGAGGCGATCGAACTGCTCGGCGGTCCGCTGGCACACCCGTTCCAACCGTTGCTACACCCGCGACTGCGCGAGTTCGCGCTCCGCGAGGGCCTGGCTGACGCGGGTCAGCGCTTCGCCTCGGTGCCCGCCGGCATCTGGGCGCCGGAGTGCGCATACGCGCCGGGACTGGAGCGCGAGTACGCCGCCGCCGGTGTGACGCACTTCATGGTCGACGGTCCGACGCTGCACGGCGACACCGCACTGGGCCGTCCCGTCGGGGACTCCGACGTCATCGCCTTCGGCCGCGACCTGCAGGTCAGCTACCGGGTCTGGTCACCGAAGTCGGGCTACCCGGGCCATGCCGCCTACCGCGACTTTCACACCTACGACCACCTCACCGGCCTCAAGCCGGCGCGGGTCACCGGACGCGCCGTGCCGTCCGAGGAGAAGGCCCCGTACGAACCGGACCGTGCCGATCACGCCGTCGACGTTCACGTCGCCGACTTCGTCGACACGGTGCGTCGGAGGTTGACGTCGGAGTCCGAACGCATCGGCAGGCCCGCCCACGTCGTGGCGGCGTTCGACACCGAGTTGTTCGGCCACTGGTGGCACGAGGGTCCGGTCTGGCTCGAACGGGTGCTGCGTGCGCTGCCGGAAGCCGGGGTGCGCGTCGGCACCCTCTCCGATGCGATCGCCGACGGCTTCGTCGGCGCCCCCGTCGAATTGCCGCCCAGCTCTTGGGGTTCGGGCAAGGACTGGCAGGTGTGGTCCGGTGATCAGGTGTCGGACCTGGTGGCTTTGAACACCGAGGTGGTCGACACCGCGCTGGCGTGCGTTGACAAGGCGCTGACTCAGCACGCATCGGTGGGTGCACCCACTCCCCGCGACACCGTCGCCGACCAGATACTTCGCGAGGCGTTGCTCACCGTGTCGAGTGATTGGCCGTTCATGGTCAGCAAGGACACCGCGGCCGAGTACGCCCGTTATCGCGCTCATGTCCACGCCCATGCCACCCGGGAGATCTCGGGCGCACTGGCTGCCGGCCGACGAGAGCACGCAGAACGGTTGGCCGACAACTGGAACCGTGCCGACGGACTGTTCGGCGCCCTCGACGCGCGGCGGCTCCGGCGATGAGCGCTTGCGCGAAGAGCAGAGGGCGCAGATGAAGGTCCTGCTCGTCTCTTGGGAGTACCCGCCGGTCGTCATCGGCGGCCTTGGCCGCCACGTCCACCACCTGGCCACCGCGCTGGTCGAAGCCGGCCACGACGTCGTCGTCCTGAGTAGGCGGCCATCGGGCACCGATCCGAGCACCCACCCCTCCAGCGACGTCGTCAGCGAAGGCGTCCGAGTGGTCGCCGCCGCGCAGGACCCCCACGAATTCGACTTCGGCACGGACATGATGGCGTGGACGCTGGCCATGGGGCACTCGATGATTCGTGCGGGCCTGGCATTGAAGACGCGGGAGCGGCGGACCGTCAAGCCGTGGGTGCCCGACGTCGTCCACGCTCACGACTGGCTGGTCGCACATCCCGCCATCGCCCTCGCCGAATACTTCGACGTTCCGTTGATCTCCACGATCCACGCCACCGAGGCCGGTCGGCACTCGGGCTGGGTATCCGGCCGAATCAGCCGCCAGGTGCACGCCGCGGAGGCCTGGCTGGTGCGCGAATCCGACTACCTCATCACGTGTTCGGCGTCGATGGGCGAGGAGATCACCGAACTGTTCGGCCCGGGACTCGCGGAGTCACGGGTCATTCGCAACGGGATCGACTCGGGCCTTTGGCCATTCGCCCGCCGCCAGGACAGGCGGGGACCTGCGCGGCTGCTGTACCTGGGGCGGCTCGAGTACGAGAAGGGGGTGCACGACGCGATCGCCGCACTACCGCGCATCCGGCGCTCCCACCCCGGCACCACCCTGGCCGTCGCCGGCGACGGCACGCAGCTGGACTTCCTGCTCGAACAGGCGCGTAAGTACAAGGTGCTCAAGGCAATCGACTTCATCGGCCGCGTCGACCACGAGCAGTTGGTGGCACTGCTGCACGACTGCGACGCCGCGGTGCTGCCCAGTCACTACGAGCCGTTCGGCATCGTTGCGCTCGAGGCGGCCGCGACGGGCGCACCGCTGGTGACGTCCAACGTCGGCGGTCTCGGCGAAGCGGTCATCGACGGCGAGACCGGGATGTCGTTCGCGCCCCGCGACGTGGCCGCGCTGGCCGGCGCCGTGCGGGCCGTGCTCGACGATCCGGCGGCCGCCCAGCGCCGCGCCGTGGCGGCCCGCCAACGCCTTGACTCGGCGTTCGACTGGCACACCGTCGCCGCCGAGACTGCGCAGGTCTACCTTGCCGCGAAACGCCGTGAGCGAGAGCCACACCGAAGGGCGGTCATCGTCGAGCACGCTCTACCCGACCGGGGCTAAGGTGTCACCGGTGAGCGGCCCGGACGTACTCGACCTGTTTCCGCAGGGAACTCACCTCGACGGTGACGGCACGCTTCTGGTCGGCGGTTGCCGCCTCGATGACCTGGCCGCCGAGTTCGGCACCCCGACGATGGTGGTCGACGAGGGCGCTCTGCGCAGGCGGGCCCGCGAGTACCTGCACGAGTTCCGCAGTCGTTGGCCCCGATCCGACGTCGCGTTCGCATCGAAGTCCTTCCCCTGCACCGCCATTCAGCGACTCATGACCGAGGAGGGGCTGCACCTCGACGTGGCGGGAGGCGGCGAGATCATCACCGCGCTGGCCGCGGGGGCTGACCCGGCGCGGCTGGTCCTGCACGGCAACGCCAAGAACGACGAGGAACTCGAGCTCGCGGTGCGATGCGGTGTCGGGCTGGTCGTCGTCGACAACGTCGACGACATCGACCGGTTGGAACGCATCGTGGCACCGGGGCACACCCAACCGTGCCTGGTCCGGGTGATCCCCGGAGTCGAGGCCGCGACCCATGCCGCGGTCGCCACCGGCCATGCCGGCTCCAAGTTCGGCCTGATGCCCGACGATGCCCGCCGCGCGATCACCCGCATCGGACGCAGCGGCAAGTTGCGCTGCGACGGCCTCCACACCCACGTCGGATCACAGCTCCTCAACGTCGAGCAGCTGGCGGCGGCCGTCGCTCCGCTCGCGACGCTCGGCACGTTCGACGTCTACGACCTCGGCGGCGGCCTCGGCGTCCGCTACACCTACGACGAGCAACCGCCCTCCGTCGCCGCCTACGCCGAAGCCATGGCAGCAGCGGCCGAGGCCCTGCTACCGAAGAACAGCCGGATCATCGTCGAGCCCGGGCGCAGCATGGTGGCCACGGCGGCCTGCACGGTCTACCGCGTGACGACGGTCAAGCACGGCGAGCTCACCCACGTCGCGGTCGACGGCGGCATGGGTGACAACCTCGAGGTGTCGCTCTACGGGCAGCGCTTCGAGGCCACCATCGTGAGCCGGGTCGGCGGCGGCGCACCGGTCAATCTGGTCGGCAGGCACTGTGAGTCCGGCGACCAACTGATCGACGGTGTCCCACTGCGGGACCCGAAGGTCGACGACCTAGTGGCGGTGCCCGTGACCGGCGCGTACTGCTACACGATGGCCAATCAGTACAACGGCGCCCGCCGCATCCCGGTGGTGTTCGCCGACGGCGGGACGGCACGGCTGGTGGTGCGCCGCGACACCTGGGACGACCTACTGGCGCGCGACGTCACCTGACATCGGTTCGATCGGCGTCGAATCATTCCGGACCTAGCCTTCGGACATGGCTACCCGTACCACCGCCCGCTCGCCAGTCCTGACGTTGCTGGCCGCTTATCTGGGGCTCTTCGCCGGGCTCATCGACACCAACGCCGTCAACCTCGCTCTGCCCGCCATCCGCGCCGACCTCGGCGGCGGAGTGTCCGGCGTGCAGTGGACCACGGACGCATACAACGTCACCTTCGCCGCCGTGTTGTTGACCGCGGGCTCGCTCGGCGACCGCATCGGTCGGCGGCGGATGCTTCGCATCGGGCTGGTCGCGTTCGCCGGCACGTCGATCGCGTGTGCGCTGGCCCCCAGCCTCGGGGTGCTGCTCGCCGCGAGGGCGGCCCAGGGCGTCGCGGCCGCGGTGATGCTGCCGCAGGGGCTGGCCATCGCGTCGGCCGCCTTTCCCGGCGCGAAGGGGCGGGCGCGGGCCACCGCGGCGTGGGCGGCCACCGCCGCGTCGAGCGCAGCCCTCGGACCGGTGATTGGCGGCGTCCTCACCGACACCGCGGGTTGGCGATACATCTTCTGGCTCAACGGACCGGTGTGCCTGCTCGCGTTGGCGATGTCGCTGCGCTACCTCCCCGAATCCCGCAGCCCGCAGCCCGCGCGGACCGACCTTCGTGGCCAGGGGTTGGCGGTCGTGGCCCTCGGTACCCTCACCTTCGTCCTCGTCGAGGGCCGCACGCTGGGGACGGCGTTGGCGGTCGGCGGGGCGGCGCTGGCCGTGGCGGCCTTCGTGGCGTTCGGGTGGTCGCAGCGCCGCGTCCCGAACCCCATGGTGCCGCCGGAGTTCTTCGGCAACCGTCAACTGACCGTCGCGCTGGCGGCAACCTTCGCGATGACCTTCGGCACCTACGGCATGCTGTTCGTGAATAGCCTTGCGTTCCAACAGCAACGCGGTGCCAGCGCGTTGGCGACCGCCGTTGCGTTCCTACCGATGCCGCTGACGTACCTGCTGCTGATCCCCGTCGTGAACGTGATCGCGCGACGAACCGGGCCTCTGCTGCCGATGACCATCGGCCTGGTCGGCATGGGTGCGGGCATGGTCCTGTACGCGGGTGTCGGCCCCGACGCCGACCTGATGCTGCTGCAGACGGCGTTCGTCCTCGCGGGTGCGGGACTGGCGTTCAACACCGGTCCGGCAGTCGGCTTGGCGATGTCGGCGGTGTCGTCCGACCGTGCGGGGCTTGCCTCGGGGGTGGTGAACCTCGCCCGGTTGATCGGTGTCACTGTGGGTATCGCGGTGTTGGGCAGCGTGCTGGCGTTGGTTGGCGGCAATGCCGATCACGGTGCCACGTTCGGCGACGGTGTCCGCGCGGCCGTACTGACCGGTGGCCTCGTCGAGTTCGTCGGCGCGGCGCTGGTGCTGTGGTTCGCCAGGACCACGCGGCGCGCCGACGCCGAGGCGTTGAAGGAGGACTGTCATGCGTGAACCCGCCGACCTGCCCGCGACCGGTGATGCCGACATCGCCGCCCTGGCCTCGCTGCTGGCGGACCCGGCCAGATGCAAGGTTCTGCTGGCGCTCGACGACGGCCGTGCGCTGCCGGCCAGCGTGCTCGCCGACGAGGCGGGGGTGAGCCGGTCCACTGCCAGCAGCCACCTCGGCAAGCTCACCGAGGCGGGCCTGTTGACCGTGCAGAGTCAGGGCCGCCACCGCTACTACCGCCTGGCCGGGACCGAAGTCGCCGAGCTGCTCGAGCGACTCGGCCGGTTGGCTCCTTCACGACCCGTCCGGTCACTGCGCGAGGGCACCAGCGCCGCCCGGCTGAGGTCGGCGCGCACCTGCTACGACCACTTCGCGGGCAAGCTGGGGGTGGCACTGATGGGCAGCCTGCTCGACCGCGACGTCCTGGTCGGTGGCGACGGCCGGTACGACCCGCACCGTCACCGCCACGACACCCTGAGCAGCCACGGCCACGACGTCGATTACCGACTGACGGCGGCGGGGTGTGCCTACCTCGCCGACGTCGGCGTCGAATTGCCCACTGGCTCAAGGCCACTCATTCGCTACTGCATCGACTGGACCGAGCAGAGTCACCATCTATCGGGTGCACTCGGCCGCGCTGTGCTCGATCGCTTCCTCTCCGCGGGCTGGGTGAAGCGGGCGCCCCGCGGCCGGGCCGTGACCGTGACCGACCGCGGTCAGACCGCGCTGGCCGAATGCTTCGGCGTGGAGTGGACGGGGTGATCCGTCGTCAGTGGGACGCCTTCTTGCGCTCGATGTCGGCGAGTGCAGCGGCCAGTTCGGCACGCTCGGCGGCCGACGTCTCCCACGCCAGCTTGCGGTTCTTGACGACTTTCGCGGGCGAGCCGACGGCGATCGAGTAGTCCGGGATCTGTCCCTTGACCACGGCGTGCGCGCCAAGCACGCAACCGCGGCCGACCGACGTCCCGCGCAGCACCGTCACCTTGGTCGCAATCCAGGTGTCGGGCCCGATCCGCACCGGGCCCTTGACGATTCCCTGGTCCTTGATCGGCAGCTCGATGCTGTCCATCCGGTGGTCGAAGTCGCAGACGTAGCACCAGTCCGCCATCAGCACCGAGTCACCCAACTCGATGTCGAGGTAGGTGTTGATGACGTTGTCACGGCCGAGGACGACCTTGTCGCCGATGCGCAGCGACCCCTCGTGGCAGCGGATGGTGTTCTTGTCGCCGATGTGGACCCAGCGGCCGATCTCCATCGTGGAGAGCTCCGGTGTCGCCTGGATCTCCACGTCCCTGCCGAGGAAGACCATGCCCCGGGTGATGATGTGTGGATTGGCCAGCTTGAACTTCAGCAGCCGGAAGTACCGCACCAGATACCAGGGCGAGTACGCCTTGTTCGCGATCACCCAGCGAAGCGACGCCATCGTGAGGAATCTGGCCTGCCGCGGGTCACGCAGTCTGGAGCCCCGCCAGCGCTTGTGAATCGGAGCGCCCCACATCGTGGTCATGGCGGATGAGCCTACTTGAGCGCTTACGCGTCGACGCCGGGTCGCTTACCGATGACATTCCCGGGTCGCTGCGCTCCTGCCCTCCGCTGACATTCCCGGGTCGCTGCGCTCCTGCCCTCCGCTACTAGCGATAGTCTCGGGACTCGATGCCTGCTCCAGGAATGACCGTGCGCCGCGTGGCAGCCGTGGCGGTCGCGGTGCTCACGACGTCGATCACGACCGCGTGCGGCAACACCGACACCTGGGTGGACGCCCATGCCGCGAACGGCTGGTCTGCCCAGTACGCCGATGCGGGCAACAGCAGCTACGCGCCGGTCGACGGCGCGGGCAACCTGCGGCTGGACTGGATTCGCTCGGTCAAGGGCCAGGTCGAATCGCAGGTCGCGCTGGGCTCAGGCGACTATCTCGCCGTCAATGCCCAGACCGCGGACGGCTGTTCGCTGATGGTGTGGGAGAACGACAACAGGGCACGCCAGCGCTGGTGCAGCAGGCTGTGGCAGGGCGGCGGAATATCGAGCCCGCTGTTCGACGGCTTCGACAACGTGTACGTCGGGCAGCCTGGCGCGATCATGTCGTTCCCTCCCACGCAGTGGATCCGCTGGCGCAACCCGGTGATCGGTCTGCCGCTGACGCCACGCCTGCTGTCGGCCGGTGAGCTCTTGGTGGTGACGCACCTCGGCCAGGTTCTGGTCTACGACGCGCACCGCGGCAACGTCGTCGGGACTGCACTGGACCTGGTGGAGGGCGTCGACCCAACCGACTCGCAACGCGGCCTCGCCGACTGCCAGCAGGGCAGGTCACGGTGTCCGGTCGCAGCCGCCCCGGCGTTCTCGCCTGCGACGGGAATCGTGGTGACGACGCTGTGGAAGCCGGACGCCGACGCACCCGAGGTCGTCGGACTGCGCTACCGGCCCGGCCAGACTCCCCTGCTCTCCAGGGATTGGACCAGCGCGGCGGTCGGCGGCGGTCCGCTCGGCAGCCCCGTGCTGTCCGCCGACGGCAACACCGTCTATCTGACCGGCCGCGACGGGCACCTGTGGGCGCTGAACACCGCGGACGGCAAGCCAAAGTGGTCGGTTCCGCTGAACTTCCAGCCGCAGACTCCCCCGTCGATCACCCCGGACGGGTTGATCGTGTCCGGCGGTGGACCCGAGGCCAAGCTGACCGCGATCAAGGACGGTGGCGACCGCGGGGAGGTGGCGTGGACCCGCGACGACGTCGAGCCGTTGTCGACCTCCAGCCTCGCAGGGAAGTCCGTCGCCTACACCGTGGCGCGCGCAGGCGACGGCATGACACTGCTGGTGTTCGACCCCGCCGATGGGCACACGCTCAACAGCTATCCGCTACCCGGCGCCACGGGGTATCCGGTCGGCGTCTCGGTCGGCCACGATCGCCGCGTGGTGGCCGCCACCAGCGACGGGCGGGTCTTCGGGTTCGCCCCTGCCTGATCCCGTCAGGTGATCATGGCGTCGACGGGCCCGCGGGGTATCGCGACCTGAAGCGCCCCGGCGGCCTCGGGCAGGATGTCGCCCTGGCTGAAGAAGAAGATCAGGGTGTCGTTGGTGATGGCGAAGTTCTGGTACTTCGTCGGGTCGAGGCCGACCTCCGATGCGATGGCCACCGGCTGGCCCAGTTGCTTGTCCACCTCCGCCTGCACCAACGGCAGGATGATCGGGAACGGCGCGGCGCCCTCCCGGAAGAGGTTGTCGATCGTGATGGGCCTTCTCAAACCCTGATCCCAGTTGAAGGACTTGTAGAAGGTCGTGGGATGGGCCCCGCCGACGCCCTGGTAGGTCTTGAAGACGACGCTCTGGGTGCCGCGGGGCGGGGCCGCCGAATTGAATTCGGTCTCGGTGGTCTCCAGCTCGTACGGCATGGTCCGGGAATCGGGCGTCTTCGCGACGCTGAGGAAGCCGTCGCGGGTCTCCTTGACGTAGTCGAAGACGGCCGTCACGTCGGGGTAACCGACCGGGTAACTGATGTTCATCGTGTACCCGGGGTCGGTGGCGGAGATCTGGCAGATCTGACTGGCGTCGACCACACCGCTGAGATCGGCGCACTTCTCCGGTGCCGCGGAGGCCGTCCCGACGCCCGACCAGCTCAACACCGCGGCCGCCGAGACGGCTACGGCCAGCGTGGATTTACGCATCTATCCGAAACCTCCAACGCCTGCGCGGCACTGGCGCCGCCGCCGCCACATTACCGCGGGCTCATCGGGACGGTCGGCAAACGTACGCCACCGCCCGACTCGCACCTCCGGCACCGATTCGGGTGATCACCACGGAAAGCCGCTGCGAGCCGCGCAGTCGCAGGCGCGGGCGCAGCACGTCGGGATCCACGGAGACTCCGCGGACGAGGATCTCACAGGCGCCGACGTCGCGGGCGGCAAGTTCTTGGCGCAACGCGCGCTCACTGAATCCGAGTTCGGCGATCACCTCGAAACCCCTTACCCCGGACGGTAATTCGTCGCCCGACAGGTAGGCGATCGCCGGGTCCAGCTGCCACAGCCCGTGCCGCGCGCCGTAGTGCCGCACCAGGCCCGCCCGGACCACGGCACCATCGGGGTCGACGATCCAGCGACCGGCAGGCGCGACGGGACAGTCGTCTGGCTCGGCATCGGTGATCTCCTCGGCGCGGTCGAGGATCGTGGCCCGCCGGGTCACGTCACGCGAGGCCAACCCTGGCGACCACAGGCACGCCTCGCGGACTCCGCCACCGGAGGACGTCACCTCGATCTCGCCGTCGAAGCCGAGTTGTCGAACCTGGTCGAAATCGATTCCGGGAGCACACTTCACGACCAGATCACGGTCGGCGTAGGCCGCCAACAGGTCATCGAGCGCGGGTGTGTAGTCGCGTGGGTGAAACGTGCGGCGGCCCGCGCTGCGTCGGGCCGGATCGGCGATCACCGTGGTGCCGCGCGTCACGGGCGCCAACGCGTCGGCACGGCACAGCAGCACGTCTGCCACGTTGTGCCTGGCCATCGCGAGACGCACTTCGTCGACGTCGCTGCCGACCAGTCGACTGGCAGTATTGCGCAGCGCGGCGAGTTCGGTTCCGACGGAACAGGTCACGTCGTGAACGGCCAGGCCCGTCAGCCGGTCGGCGCGGTGTGCGGCCACTGGGGCGGCGGTGGCCTGCTCCAGTGCCTCGCCGGTGAACAGCCACGCCGCGGCGTCGGGAAACTTGACCGCAGCCCTTCGCCTCAGCAACGTCGTCTCGACGAGCACGGCGGCGCGCTCGCCGAAGCGCGCCCGCGCGGCGGCGATGTCCGAGATGCGGCTGCCATCGGTCAGCGCGAGGGTGTCGACCTCGGCCAGCGCGTGGCCGGCCTCGTCGCTGCTGAGGTACGCAACGTCGTCGACGGTGAAGCGCAAACCACCCCTTACGACGGCTTGACCCCGGTGACCATCACGTTGTAGAACCAGCCCTTCGGCACGACGTGTCGCCACACGTTGGCGTCGACCCAGCTCAGCGACGTCCAGCTCTTGAACGCGAATCTCGCCCAGCCCCAGCCCAATCGACCGGGCGGCACCGATGCCTCGAAGGTCCGGATCGGCCAGCCGATCATCGCCGCGGTGAACTCCTCGCTGGCGGTGTGGACGTCGACCGCACCTGCGTTGGTGGCCATCCGTGCCAGGTCGCTCGGCTCGAAGGTGTGCAGATCGACGATCGCCTCCAGCGCCGCCGCGCGCGAGGACTCGTCGAGCTCCTCCTGCGGACGGCGCCAGCCGTCGAGGCCAGGCAGCTTGGTGACCCTGGTGGCCACTTGCCAGGTCAGGTTCGACAGGTGGCGCGCATAGACGTTGCCCTTCGTGGTGGGCTCGCCCGCGAAGACGAAACGGCCGCCCGGCTTGAGCACGCGAACGACCTCACGCAGCGAGAGTTCGACGTCGGGGATGTGGTGCAGCACGGCGTGGCCGACGACCAGATCGAAGGTGTCGTCGTCGTACGGAATGCCCTCGGCGTCGGCGACCTTGCCATCGATGTCCAACCCGAGGCCCTGGCCGTTGCGGACGGCCACCTTGACCATGCCCGGCGAGAGATCGGTGACCGAGCCGCGGCGGGCCACCCCCGACTGGACGAGGTTCAGTAGGAAGAATCCGGTACCGCAGCCCAGCTCGAGCGCGCGATCGTAGGGCAGCTCGCGTTGAATCTCGTCGGGGACGATCGCGTCGAAGCGGCCCCTGGCGTAGTCGATGCAGCGCTGGTCATAGGAGATGGACCACTTGTCGTCGTAGGTCTCGGCTTCCCAGTCGTGGTACAGCACCTGCGCCAGCTTGGTGTCGTGGCGCGCCGCCTCGACTTCTTCGGCCGTCGCGTGGGGGTTGGGCACCGGAGCCGCCCCGGCGACATCGGACTCGCGATCGGTACTCGTCATGAAGGGCAGCCTAACGGCCCCGCCCGCAGGGGTCGAAGCTAGCTTCCGAACGCGGCCTTGGCTGCGGCCAGCGCCTGTGCCGGCACGTCGATGAACCGCTGCGCCCACGCCACCGCGGAGTCGTATACGTGGTCAGGGGCCACCAGCTCGTCGACCAGACCCAACTCGAGCGCCTCCGTGGCGTGGGCGAAGCGTCCGCTGAACATCAGGTCCTTGGCCTTGCTGTCGCCGATCGCACGGGCCAGTCGCTCCGCCTCGTCCTCGGTCGGGGTCAGCCCCTCTCCGATCTGCGTCGCGCCCCACTTGACGTTGTCACCGCTGATGCGCCAGTCCGCGGCCAGCGCCAGGGTCAGCCCGCTGCCCAGCGCGTAGCCGGTGACGGCGGCGATCGTCGGCTTGGGAATGGCGGCGACGGCGGCGACCGCGCACCGGGCCACCTCAGCGGCGACGGCCGCGGCGTCGGCGTCGAGGGTCCGCGCCTCAGGAACGTCGCCCCCCGCGGAGAAGATTTCGTGCCCACCGAAGACGATGATGGCGGCCGCATCTGTGCGCGTGCCGAGTTCGGCGGCGGTCGTGGTGATCTCCCGGTACACCTGCCGGGTCAGGGTGTTCGTCGGCGGCCTGGACAGCAGCAGCGTGCCGACGCCGTCCTTGACGTGGGCAGTGACGAACTCGTTCACTTCTTCTCGTAGCCGTCTGGCGAGCGCTTGTTGCGGGCGGCGTTGTACCTGGCCCCGTCGAAGAACTCGATGTCCCAGTCGCCGGTGCCCTTGTCCGCGCTCAGTCTCGGCTCCATCGGCACGATCCGTCGTTCGGTGGCCAGCACCTCGGCGACGGTGCGCCCGTCGACCGAGTCCAGCTGGGTCCAGGTGGGCGGGAGCAGGAACGACTTGCCCTCCTCGAACTCCGTCAGCGCAGCTCGCGGAGTCGTCCAGAACGCGCGATCGGACTCGGTGTTGTCGCCGTCGGCGCGTTGTCCCTCGGGTAGCGCCCCGACGAAGAAGTAAGTGTCGTAGCGGCGGGTTCGTTCCTCCTTGGGCGTGATCCAGTTCGCCCAGGGTCGAAGCAGGTCCGCGCGCAGCACCAGGTTCTCCGTGCGCAGGAAGTCGGCGAACGACAGGGAGTTGGCGGCCAGTGCCGCCCGCTGCTCGCGGTACACCGATGCATCGTCGACGAGCACGTCGGTGTCGTCGGCGGCGCCGGCGAACAGCACGCCGGACTCCTCGAACGTCTCACGGGCGGCGGCGCACACCAACGCCTCGGCGAGGTCCACCTCGACGTTGAGCCGACCGGCCCACCACTCCTTGCCTGGGCCGTACCAGGCGATGTCCGCGCCGCGGTCGCGCTGGTCGACGCCACCGCCGGGGAACACCATCACGCCTGCAACGAAGTCCATCTGCGAGTGGCGACGCATGAGGAACACCTCGATGTCGCTCTTCTGGCGCAGCAGCATGACCGTGGCGGCGGGCCTCGGCACCAACGGATCTGCCTCGGTCATCTGGACCTCCTGTGCGCCGCGCGACTCCGGGTTCGACGGGCGAAGTAGCGCCCGTCGATGAACTCCAGGGCGATCGATTGGCCGAACGCCTTCGACAGATTCTCCGAGGTGAGGACGTCGGTCAGCAGCCCTGCCGCGACGACGTGTCCTTCGGAAAGCAGCAGGCAGTGGCTGAAGCCCTGCGGGATCTCCTCGACGTGGTGCGTCACCAACACCGTGGCGGGGGCGTCGGGGTCGGCGGCCAGATCGGCGAGCCGGGCCACCAGTTCTTCGCGGCCACCGAGGTCGAGTCCGGCGGCTGGTTCGTCGAGCAGCAGCAGTTCGGGGTCCGTCATCAGCGACCGTGCGATCAGCACCCGCTTGCGCTCCCCCTCCGACAACGTGCCGTACGTGCGCTCCGCGAGGTGTTCTGCGCCAAGGCTTTCCAGCATCTCGACGGCCTGCTCGTAGTCGACGTCCTCGTACTTCTCCCGCCATCGGCCGAGCACGGCGTAGCCGGCCGACACGACGAGGTCGCGGACCACTTCGTCGTCGGGGATGCGCTGGCTCAGTGCCGAACTGCTCAGCCCGACGCGCGACCGGAGCTCCGACATGTCGGTCTTGCCCAGCCGCTCACCGAGCACGTACGCGGTGCCGGTCGACGGGTGTTCCATGGCGGCGGCGATGCGCAGCAGTGACGTCTTGCCTGCGCCGTTGGGGCCGATGACCACCCACCGTTCGTCGAGCTCCACCGCCCAGGTGACGGGTCCGACGAGGGTCTTTCCGCCGCGCCGCAGCGTGATCCTGGCGAAGTCGATCAGCAGGTCTGGGTCGACTGCATCTTCTCGGTCGACGGGATCGCTGGAGTCGGCTGGCACTCGCTCATCGTAGTCAGGCGGGGTTCGGTGAAGGCCCAACCGCTTGCGGCGAGCCACCGCCGGGGCGTCACCCTTAGGACCAGCTGCACCAGGGGGCCGATACCGAAGGCATAGACCAGCGTGCCGACCCCGACGGTGCCACCGAGCAGCCAACCGACGGTCAGCACGATCGCCTCGATGGACGTGCGCACCAAGCGCACGGACAGGCCCGTTCGGGCCACTAGGCCGGTCATCAGGCCGTCGCGCGGCCCTGGTCCGAGGCCTGCGCCGATGTAGAGCACCGTGCTGAAGGCGTTGAGCACCACCGCGCCGAGCATCATCGCGACGCGGACGGGCAGTCCAGTCGGCTCGGGAAGGACGGCCAGCGCGGCGTCGACGGTGACCGCGATGACGATGACGTTGGCTACGGTGCCGACCCCTGGCCGGTTGCGCAGCGGGATCCACGCCAGCAGCACGGCGACGCCGACCACGGCCGACGCGATGCCGATCGTCATGCCGGTGCGTCCGGCCAACCCTTGATGGAAGACGTCCCACGGATCGAGGCCGAGTCCGGCCCGCACCATCACGGCCATCGAGAAGCCGTAACCCATCAGGCCGCCGAGGAGCGCCGCGCCACGGGCACAGCCGCGCCCGAGTGCGCGCGTCACGCGTGGTCCGGGAACCGGGCGCGGATGGCGTCGAGCTCGCTGCGCATCCGGCGGGCATCGGCGTCCTCGACGTAGGACTGCCGTTCGTTCGTCCGGAAGACGCGGCCCATTTCGCGCGCCTTTCGAGTCACCCGTGAGGTCCAGTGTTGTGCCATGACTCGATAATGGTGGACAACTGGCCTTGCCATCAATATCCAGTTGAGGCAAACTGGCCTCAATGAGCGTCGAACTGGCGGGCCGCAGGCTCGATGTGGACCTTCTAGCGCGTGAGCTGGGCAACTGGCGCACGTCCAGTGGCAGCGGACCGGCATACCAGGGGCTGTCCGACGGTCTACGCATGCTGATCGTCGATGGTCGCCTGCCGGTCGGTGCGCAGCTGCCGAGTGAGCGGGCGCTCGCCGATGCCCTGCGGGTGTCTCGGACCACGGTCACCGCGGCATACACGCAGATGCGCGACGACGGCTACCTGAGGGGCCGCCAGGGCGCGCGCAGTACCACCGCCCTGCCCATCGCCGCACCGACCGCCGCACCCCGATTCGCTGGAACAGCGGCGGCCAACCTTGCGGCCGCCACCCTCGCCGCACCCGCCGCCGCCGTGTCCCAGGCGTTCACCGAGGCGGCCGAGCAGGTCACCCCCTACCTGCAGCACATCGGGATCGAGCTTCTCGGCGTCCCGCCCCTGCGCGAGGCCATTGCCGAACGATATTGCGCAAGAGGCCTTCCCACCGAACCCGATGAGATCATGGTGACGACGGGTGCGCTCCATGCCATCAATCTGATCATGTCGACCTACACCGAGCCCGGTGACCGCGTCCTCGTCGAACAGCCGACCTACCACGGCGCCCTCGCGACCATGGCCACCAAGGGAATTCGGCCGGTGCCGGTCGCCATGACGCGCGACGGCTGGGAGCTCGACGCCATCGACGCCGCGGTGCGCCAGCTGTCGCCCAACCTGGCCTACCTGATCCCGGACAACCACAACCCGACGGGCATGACGTTGCCGCCAGCAGGCAGAACACGTCTCGCGCAGATCATCGCCGAAACCCGCACCCGCACCATCATCGACGAGACGATCACCGACATGTCGCTCGACGACACGGTGCCGCCGCCCTTCGCGGCCTCGATGACCAGCAGGCGCGATCTGGTGCTGACCGTCGGCTCGATGTCGAAGTCATGCTGGGGCGGGCTGCGCATCGGTTGGATCCGCGCCGAGCGCAGCGCCCTGACCACCATCGGCGCCATCCGGCCGGCCCTCGACATGGGTACACCGAG
>NZ_JAVRQA010000199.1:0-8898 GCF_032161845.1 Mycobacterium sp. | reverse complement strand
AGCAGCTCGGTGGGGCGCCCGCGGGCTATCATCCGAAGACGTTGATCACGCAGTTGGCCAACGCGGTGTTCGACGGGTTTCCGATCGGTCTCTATCTGATCGCCGGAGTGACCGCACTGATCCTGGTGCTGGCCGCCAACACGGCGTTCAACGGGTTCCCGGTGCTGGGATCGATTCTGGCTCAAGACCGCTACCTGCCCCGCCAGTTGCACACCCGTGGTGATCGGCTCGCCTTCTCCAACGGCATCCTCTTCCTCGCGTTCGCCGCCATCGCCTTCGTGGTGGCCTTCAACGCCGAGGTGACCGCGCTGATCCAGCTATACATCGTGGGGGTGTTCGTCAGCTTCACGCTCAGCCAGATCGGCATGGTGCGGCACTGGACCCGCCTGTTGCGCACCGAGACCGACGCCAATCAGCGCCGCAGGATGTACCGGTCCCGCATCATCAATGCGATCGGGCTGCTCTGCACCGGCACCGTACTGGTGGTTGTCGTGGTCACCAAGTTCCGGGCCGGAGCCTGGATTGCCATCCTGGCCATGGGCGCGCTGTTCATCATCATGAAGCTGATCCACAAGCACTACGCCACCGTGCAGCAGGAATTGGACGACCGCGCCGCCGAGGAGGGTGACGTGGTGCTGCCCAGCCGTAATCACGCCATCGTGTTGGTGTCCAACCTGCACCTCCCGACCAAGCGGGCCCTGGCGTACGCCAGGGCCACCCGGCCCGACGTGCTCGAGGCGATCACGGTCAACGTGGACGACGAGGAAGCCCATGGGCTGGTGCACAAGTGGGAGGACAGCGAGGTCTCGGTGCCGCTGAAGGTCATCGCCTCGCCCTACCGCGAAATCACCAGGCCGGTACTGGGTTACGTTCAGCGAATCATCAAGGATTCGCCGCGTACCGTCGTCACGGTGTTCATCCCCGAGTACGTCGTCGGTCACTGGTGGGAGCAGGTGCTGCACAACCAGAGTGCGCTACGGCTCAAGGGGCGGCTGCTCTTCGAGCCGAACGTCATGGTCACGTCGGTTCCGTGGCAGCTGAGTTCGTCGGAGCGGCTCAAGGGAATCGATGAACAGCCGGCACCCGGCGACGCCCGACGCGGGTTCCTCGATTGACCACATCCGGAGGGCAGGAGCGCAGCGACCAGGGATCGATGTTGAATCTGACGGTCGGAGCGCCCGCGAACGGCGGCAGCTGCGTGGCCCGTCACGACGGGCGCGTCGTGTTCGTCCGCTACGCGTTGCCGGGCGAAGTCGTCGTTGCGCGGGTGACGGAGGAACGCGGAAGTCATTGGCACGCCGAGGCGGTCGAAATACTCGAGGCGTCGCCCGACCGCATCGAATCCCTGTGCCCCATCGCAGGCGCCGACGGCTCGGGATGTTGCGACCTGGCCTTCGCGACGCCGGCATCCGCGCGTCGGCTCAAGGGCGACGTGGTGGCCAATCAACTCGAACGACTCGGCGGCCACCAGTGGGCGGGCGAGGCGGAAGAGGTCGGGTCGACGGGTGCGACGGGCTGGCGCACGCGGGTGCGCTTGGACGTCGCCACCGAGGGTGCTCAGGCCGGCCACGCCGGCTTTCACCGCTATCACAGCAGCGATCTGGTCACCGAGTTGTCTTGCGCGCAGGTGCCCGAAGGCATGCTGTCAGGTCTCGACGGAGCGAAGTGGCCACCTGGCGCGCAACTGCACGTCGCACTGGACGAGGCGGGCGCCCGACATGTCGTCCAGACGGGTCCGCGATCGGATCGCAAGGCGTCGACCCAGGTCGTCGAAGGCTCCTACGAGGCGACCCAGCGAGTCGGTGACCGGACGTGGAGCGTCCCGGTTACCGCGTTCTGGCAGGCGCACCGCGACGCGGCGCGCACCTATAGCGCGTTGGTGAAGGGCTGGGCCAAGCTCACGCCAGGCATGACCGCGTGGGACTTGTACGGTGGCGCGGGGGTTTTCGCCGCGGTGCTGGCGGAATCGGTCGGAGAATCGGGGCACGTGCTCAGCGTCGACACGTCCCGCGGGTCGGCGCGGGCGGCCAGGGCTGCGCTGGCCGACCTCGACTGGGTGGACGTGCTCACCGAGTCGGTGCGACGTGCGCTCGGCACCCAACGCCGCCGTGCCGACGTCGCCGTGCTCGATCCGCCGCGCACCGGCGCCGGCCGCGAGGTCATCGACCTGTTGGCCGCCGCAGGCGTACCGCGAATCATCCACATCGGTTGCGAGGCAGCGTCCTTCGCGCGTGACGTCGGTCTCTACCGCGGCCACGGGTACGCGGTCGAGGAGTTGCGGGTGTTCGACTCCTTCCCGTTGACGCATCACGTCGAGTGCGTCGCGGTGCTGTCACTCGCGTGAAACGCGTTCTCGTGACCGGCATGTCCGGCACCGGCAAGTCGACGTTGTTGGCCGAGCTCGCCGCCCGCGGGTACTGGACGGTCGACACCGACTACGGCGACTACTTCGAGACGGTCGACGGTGAGTCGCTGTGGATCGAGGCACGGATCGACGAACTGCTTTCTGCCGAGGATCCTCGCGGAATACTGTTCGTCCAGGGCACCACGCGCAACCAGGTGCTCTTCTATCCCCGCTTCGACCACGTCGTACTTCTGAGCGCGCCCGCCGAACTGGTCGTCGAGCGCTTGCGGACCCGCACCAACAATCCGTACGGCCAACGCCAGGACGAGATCACCGCCGCGCTCGAGAATCTCGCGGAAGTCGAACCGCTGCTACGGGTCTCGGCGACGTTGGAGGTCGTCACGACCGTGCCCGTCGAAGTCGTCGCCGACACCGTACTGGCCCACGTGTCCTAGCTGAAGTGACGCTGCAATCGGCGGTGTCGGTGGGCGAAGAAGGCCCGAATGCCTACTGCGAGAGCGGGTGCCGCGATGCGAAGCAGCAACCGCGGGGTAAACGTGACGCGGTCGTGGACGACCGAGGCTCCGTCACCGTCAGGCCTCACGGTGCGCTCGTGGCGCCACTGGCTCATGCTCACCATCGTCGACTCCTCGAGGAACCGCGTCCCCTCGTCGAGTTCGGCGATGGTGAGGTAGTCGTAGTCGAACGGCAGCACACCGAAGAGGCGGAGCCATGCCCTTCCCAGCGGAGTGCCGACCGGAACGTCGTCGACCGTCACGCCGGCCATGCCGCGCGGCATCGACATCGTCATCCATGGCCGCATCTCGTCGTTGATGCCGTCGGGGGTGACCACGCGTTCCCAGACCCGCTCGGCCGGGGCAGCCACGTTGCTGCGGAGTTCGATGACCGTCGGTGCCATGGACTTCAACGTATTCGACGGCGTCGCCGCGGTGGGGTGTTCGTCCCCGTCGCAGAACTATGCTTCGGGCATGGCCGCTGGTTCACGACTCTTCAGCCGTGGCTCCTGGCCCGAGGCCAGCCGGATCTCCGAGGTCCTGCGCCGCGAAACGGCCGGCGGAATGCTGTTGCTCGCGGCGGCGGGTGCGGCGCTCGTTTGGGCGAATTCGCCGTGGGCGCCCGCCTACCGCGCGGTGTCGGAGTTCGCGATCGGACCGGACCAGCTGCATCTACGGTTGAGCGTCGCATCGTGGGCGGCGGATGGTCTGCTGGCCATCTTCTTCTTCGTCGTCGGTGTGGAACTGAAGCGCGAATTCGTGGCGGGCGACCTCCGCGACCCGGCACGCGCGGCCCTCCCGATCGCTGCGGCCGTCGGCGGGATGATCGTGCCTGCGGCGATCTTCATCGGCGTGAACTTGGCTGCGGGCGACCGCGCCAACCTCGGTGGGTGGGCGGTACCGATCGCCACCGACATCGCCTTTGCCCTCGCCGTCCTCGCGGTGCTATCGACGCATCTGCCGACGGCGTTGCGCACCTTCCTGCTGACGCTCGCGGTCGTGGACGACCTCCTGGCGATCACCGTCATCGCCGCCTTCTACACCGATCACCTCGCTCCGGTCCCGTTGGCGCTGGCGCTGATTCCCGGCGGGCTGTTCGCCATGGCCGTGCAGCGCGGAATCACGCGCTGGTGGGTCTTGGTGCCGCTTGCGGTGACGACCTGGGCGCTGGTCCACGCCAGCGGAATCCACGCGACGGTCGCCGGCGTCGTGCTCGGATTCACGGTGCCGGTGCTGGGACGGCACGCGCTCGCGGAGCGCTTCGAGCACCGCCTCCGGCCCGTCTCGGCAGGCATCGCCGTCCCGGTGTTCGCGTTCTTCGCCGCCGGAGTGACCGTCGGCGGGTGGACCGGCCTCGCCGACGCGCTGACCCACCCCGCCACCATCGGGGTGATGGCGGGTCTAGTCCTTGGCAAGCCACTCGGTGTGTTGATCACCACATTCCTGTTGGCCAGATTCACCAGCGCCGAACTGGACGATGACTTGGCCTGGCGCGACGTGCTCGGGGTCGCACTATTGGCCGGAATTGGATTCACGGTGTCGCTGCTCATCGGCGAGCTGGCATTTGGTTACGGCACTGTGACGGGTGCCGACGCCAAGATCGGCGTCCTCGTCGGATCCGTGGTGGCAGGGGCCTTGGCGGCCGTCGTCCTGGTCAGCCGCAATGCGGCGTATCGACGCATTCACGAACGCGAGACCGCCGATGCCGACCGCGACGGCGTGCCCGACGTATACGAACCTTGACAGGCCACTCCACGCCTCCGTGCGTAAACTGGCCTGATGCTTTCTCAGATCCGCGGCCCCGCTGATCTGCAGCACCTGACGCAGTCGCAGATGGACGATCTCGCGGTCGAAATCCGTGAGTTCCTGATCCACAAGGTTGCTGCCACCGGCGGACATCTCGGCCCCAACCTGGGCGTCGTCGAGCTAACGCTCGCGCTGCACCGGGTCTTCGATTCGCCGCACGATCCGATCATCTTCGACACCGGGCACCAGGCCTATGTCCACAAGATGTTGACGGGACGCTGCCCCGACTTCGACAACCTGCGCAAGAAGGGCGGGCTGTCGGGTTATCCGTCTCGCAGCGAGAGCGAGCACGACTGGGTCGAGTCCAGCCATGCCAGTACCGCCCTGTCGTACGCGGACGGACTGGCCAAGGCGTTCGAGCTCAGCGGGCATCGCAATCGGCACGTGGTCGCCGTCGTCGGCGACGGCGCGCTCACCGGCGGAATGTGCTGGGAGGCGCTCAACAACATCGCGGCGGCGCGCCGTCCGGTGATCATCGTGGTCAACGACAACGGCCGGAGCTACGCACCCACCATCGGCGGGTTCGCCGATCACCTCGCGGGTCTGCGCCTGCAGCCGGGATACGAGCGTCTTCTCGAAGAGGGACGCAAGGCCGTTCGCGGCGTGCCCCTCATCGGCGAGCTCTGCTACCAGTGCATGCACAGCGTCAAGGTTGGCATCAAGGACGCGCTGTCCCCGCAGGTGATGTTCACCGATCTTGGGCTGAAGTACGTCGGCCCCATCGACGGTCATGACGAGCATGCGGTCGAGGCGGCGCTGCGGCACGCGCGCGGCTTCAATGCGCCGGTGATCGTCCACGTGGCCACCCGCAAGGGCATGGGCTACGGGCCTGCCGAGTCCGACGAGGCCGAGCAGATGCACTCGACCGGGATCATCGACCCGCAGACCGGGCTGGCGACGTCAGTCGCCGCGCCGGGCTGGACGTCGGTCTTCTCCGACGAGCTGATCAAACGGGCGGCGAGGCGTCGCGACGTCGTCGCCATCACCGCCGCCATGCCGGGTCCGACCGGTCTCAGCGCGTTCCGCAAGCGCTTCCCGGACCGCTTCTTCGACGTCGGAATCGCCGAGCAGCACGCCATGACGTCGGCCGCGGGGCTGGCGATGGGCGGCATGCATCCGGTGGTGGCGATCTACTCGACGTTCCTCAACCGGGCCTTCGACCAGATCATGATGGACGTCGCCTTGCACAGCCTGCCGGTCACGATCGTGCTCGACCGGGCCGGGGTGACCGGTCCCGACGGCGCCAGCCACAACGGGGTGTGGGACATGTCGGTACTCGGCATCGTGCCCGGCATGCGCGTGGCGGCGCCCCGTGACGCCGCCCGCCTCCGCGAGGAACTCGGCGAGGCGCTCGACGTCGACGACGGACCCACCGCGATCCGATTCCCGAAGGGCGACGTGGGCGAGGACATCCCCGCCGTGGTACGCCGCGACGGCGTCGACGTGCTCGCGGTCCCCGCCGAGGGTCTTTCGCAGGACGTGCTGCTGGTGGCGGTCGGTTCCTTCGCCTCGATGGCGCTCTCAGTGGCCGAACGGCTGCACAATCAGGGCATCGGCGTCACGGTCGTCGATCCTCGCTGGGTACTTCCGGTGCCCGAGACCCTCGGCCCACTTGCGTTGTCACACAAGTTGGTCGTCACGATGGAGGACCACGGCGTGCACGGCGGCGTCGGCTCATCTGTGTCGGCGGCGTTGCGGCGCAACGAGATCGACGTGCCATGCCGCGACGTCGGTGTGCCGCAGGAGTTCCAGGCGCATGCGTCGCGTGGTGAGGTGCTCGCCGGGGTGGGCCTGACCGAGCAGAACGTCGCCCGTCAGATCACCGGCTGGGTCGCCGCGCTCGGCAGTTCAGTGGGCGAGTCCCAAGTCATCGATCGGGTCGACTAGCCAACGCGTCCTGATCCGCCCAACGTGACACCACTGCGACGATCCGGGCCGAATTTCGCAGTGGCGTCACGTTCGGCGCCGAGGCCGATCGAGAAGGTTCGCTTCGCGGGCCTAAGCTTCCGCCATGGACGCCGAACTTGAGCGCTGGAAGGCCGCCGGTCAGTACTTCGACTACCTGGGCTTCGACATCTTCTTCCGAATCGAGGGCACCGGCCCCGCGCTCCTGCTCATACATGGATATCCGTTCAGCTCCTGGGATTGGTCGCTCATCTGGCCGAAGTTGGTAGAGCGGTTCACCGTCATCGCCCCGGACATGATCGGCATGGGCTTCTCGGCCAAGCCGGCGGCCTACGAGTACTCGGTGACCGACCACGCCGACATGCACGAAGCCCTCCTTCACCACCTTCGGGTCGACTCTTGCCACGTGCTGGCGCACGACCTCGGCGACTCGGTCGGCCAGGAGCTGCTCGCGCGGTACGAAGCCGGCGACAACGCCTACGGCGCACCGACGATCGACTCGATCACCTGGCTCAACGGCGGTTTGTTCAACGAGTCCTACACACCCCGGCTGGTGCAGAAGCTGTTGTCGCGAACTCCCTTGGGCGACATGACCAGTCGGTTCCAGGGCAGCCCGGTGTCGCGCCGGATCATCGACCGCACCCTCGATCAGATGTTCGGGCCCAACACCAAGCCGACGCCGCGCATGCTCGATCAGTTCCACCAGATCATGGACTTCAACGACGGCGCGCGGGTGACCCACAAGGTGGGCAGGTTCGTCAACGACCGCTACCGGTACCGGAACCGCTGGGTACGCGCCATGCGAGAGACCAGCGTCCCGATGCGACTGATCGACGGTCCGATCGATCCCAACTCGGGCAAGCACATGGCGGACCGGTACCTCGCGGTGATCCCCAAGCCCGACGTCGTGATGCTCGCCGACGACATCGCGCACTGGCCACAGATCGAGGCGCCCGAGGCGGTGTTGCGCCACTTCCTCGAGCACGTCGACCGGGTCGGCAAGACCTAGGAGTCCGGTGGGTCCTCCGACGGCGGGTTCTCCGACGGTGGGTCTTTCGGGGCGCGAGTCAACGCGTCGGTTAGCACCGGCACCGTCAACTCCCGCTGCCAGGGCCTGGCTCCCGCCTCGGCGAGGAACGCATCGATGACCGTGGAGGTGTCGCTAACCGGTTGCCAGTCCCACACCAACCGCCGCACCAGATCCGGTGTCAACAGATTCTCGGCGGGAACCGAAACCCGTTGGGACAGTTCGGTCAGACCCGCACGGACGAGGTCGAGCCGCTCGGCCGCCTCTGGCTTGCGTCGACTCCAGCGCACCGCGGGCGGTGGCCCCGTGACCGGCTCGGCGGCCTTCGGTAGGTCGGTGGCGGTGCGGGCACGCGCCAGAGCGTCGATCCAGACGCTTGCGCTGCGGCGCTGACGCGAGCCACCGAAGACCGGCAGCGCGACCAACTTCTCGACGGTGTCGGGATCCACGGTGGCGGCGTTGATGATTGCGGCGTCGGGCAGGATGCGTCCCGGCGCGATGTCGCGGCGCTGGGCGATCTGGTCGCGTGTCGTCCACAGTTCCCGGACGGCGGCGAGCGTCCGCGGGTTCTTCACCTTGTGGATGCCCGAGGTCCTGCGCCACCGATCCCGTCGGGTCGGCGAGGCGACGTAGGTTCGCAGATGCTCGAATTCCTCTGCCGCCCAGCGTGTCTTGCCTTGGGCCTCCAGTTCCGCGGCGATCGCTGCGCGCAGCTCGAGCAGGACCTCGACATCCAGCGCGGCATAGTTCAGCCAGTCGGCCGGCAGTGGGCGCTTGGACCAGTCGGCGGCCCCGTGTCCCTTCATCAGGTGCAGGCCGAGCAGCCGCTGGACCATCGCGGCCAGGTTCACCCTGTCGAATCCGGCCAGCCGGCCCGCCAACTCCGTGTCGTACAACCGGGGTGGCACCATCCCGAGCTCGGCAAGACACGGCAGATCCTGGTCTGCTGCGTGCAGAATCCACTCGTCGGTGTCCAGCACGTCGGCCAGCGGCGCCATCACCACCAGCGGGTCCTCGCCGTGGCTCACCGGGTCGATCAGCACCGAGCCCGCACCTTCGCGCCGAATCTGAATCAGGTAGGCGCGGTTGGAGTAGCGGAAACCCGACGCCCGCTCGGCGTCGATTGCGAACGGACCGTGACCGGATACCAGGAGTTCGGCGGCGGCCAGGATCTGGTCGGACGTGACGGCCAGTTCGGGTACTCCGTCAGCGGGGGCCAACAGCGGGGTGGGCTCTGGCTCGCTTGGCGCGGCTGAGTCCTCTGGGTCGGGCTCGCCAGGGCCGGCGTCCCCGGCATCCAG
>NZ_JAVRQA010000198.1:0-19233 GCF_032161845.1 Mycobacterium sp. | reverse complement strand
CATGGCCGCAGGGCGACGCGCTCGTGGTCGACTCCGACGTCGAGGCGGCCGACGTCGTGGCCCGGAACCGCTATTCGCGGGTCTTCCTGACCACCGGGCGCTCCGGCAGCGCCGCGTTCGCGAAGGTCGACGCGTGGTTCCTGGTTCGAGCGGTCACCTCACCGGACGACGTCGCGCTGCCGCCACGTCACGAACTGCTGCTATCGCGCGGTCCGTACCACTACGCCGACGAGCGGAAGCTGTTGGTGGAGTACGGCATCGACGCGCTGGTGACGAAGAACAGCGGTGGTGACATGACGAGGGGCAAGGTCGACGCCGCCAACGATTTGGGAATCCCCGTCGTCATGGTCGCCCGGCCGAAACTCCCCGACGACGTGCCTGCGGTGTCGACCGTGGCCGACGCCGCGGCCTGGGTCAGAGCGCTCTGACCAGATCCAGGCTGCCGAGATCCCGGATGGCCCGACAACCCCGTGCCATCATCACCAGCATCATGTCGTCGCCGCGTTCGGTCGCGATCGCGAAGGCGCAGCCCAGCACGGAGAGCAGGGGTACCTGCAGCATGCCGACCCGGTAGTCGCGCCAGCAGGTGTCGAGGTCGTAGCCCTCGACGCCGTAACCGATCAGCTCCGAGTGGTAACCGTCGACGAGGTCCTCGTCGGCAGCCGATCGGACCTCGGGGAGCAGGCTGGTTCCGGTGAAGTACGCCAAGTCGCGCGCGGGAAGGCCGACCCCCAACGTCTGCCAGTCCACGATCGTGACGCGCGTGCGGTCGGGGTCGAAGAGCAGGTTGTCGAGGCGGTAGTCACCGTGCATCAGCGCGAAGCGATCGCGGTCGGCCATCAGCCACGGCGTGACCATCGACATGGCCTCGGTCATCGTGTCGCGGTCCTCGGCCGTCATCCGCGAGCCGAGTCGGTCCAGCGTGATCTGGTTCGCCATCACGGCGATGTCGCCGAGGCCCTTGATGGCGTCCTCGTTGGCCATGGACATCGCGAGGCCAGGAAAGTCGGGCCATTTGGCGTCACACCACGTCGGTCCGTGCAGGCCGGCCAGCGCGCGGACGGCCAGCTCCGCCTCGGCGGTAGCGCAGCCGCCGATTTGATCGCCCTGGACTGCCGGCGCCAGGTCCGCGAGCAGCAGGACGAAATCGCCTCCGTCGTCGGAGATCTCGCAGTGGTAGTGCCTGGGGATCGGCGCCCTGACGATGTCGGCAACGCTGGTGTAGAAGGCGTGTTCCGAGCGGTATCCGAGCGCTACCCGTTCGCGCACCGCGTCGTCCTGCGACGAGAGCTTGATGGCGAAGGTGCAAGGCAGATCGGTCGCGGCAGATCCATAGCCCACCGAGAGCCGGTAGGTGGCGCCCGTCTGACCCGTCCCGATGGGGTTGACGTCCACGGACTCGATGCCGATTCCCAGCACGGCTCCCAACCACTGCGGCGTGACATCGGTCGGGCTACGAGGAATCGACAGGGCCGACGTGTTGGACCTGGTCATGACGCGCGACACTAATCGGCGTGCTGACAGCTGTCAACGAATTCTGACAGCAGTCAACCACGCCTTACTCGCGCTCGGTGGCGATCGCGTTGACTGCGGCCGCGGCCATCGCGCTGCCGCCGCGTCGGCCCGTCACGACGAGGTACTCCATGCCGCGCGGGCGTGCGATCAGCTCGTCCTTCGACTGGGCCGAGCCGACGAAGCCGACGGGGCCGCCGAGGACGGCGGCGGGCACGGGGGCGCCGTCGTCGAGCAGCTCGAGCAACCGGAACAGGGCGGTGGGAGCGTTGCCGATCGCCACCACGGCGCCCCCCAGTCGCTCGGCCCAGAGGTCCACGCCCGCGGCCGAACGCGTGCTGCCCAGCCGCCCCGCAAGCTCGGCCGCCCGCGGATCGGCGACGAGTGAGACAACCTCGTTGTCGGTGGGCAGCCGCGACCGGGTGATGCCCGCGGCCACCATCGACGAGTCGCACAGCACGGGCGCTCCGGCGGCCAGGGCGCGATGTGCCGATGACGCGACACCGGGAGTGAAGGCCACGTGCTCGGCGACGTCGACCTGACCACAGGTGTGGATCAGCCGGACCACGACGCGCGACACGTCATCGGGAAAGCGTGCCAGATCGGCCTCGTCGCGGATCGTCGCGAACGACTGGCGATAGATCTCTGCGGCGTCGCGGATGTAGTCGAGCACGCGATCACCCTACGGGTGACGCGGCTCGTAACCACTCGTGGTGGCCACCAGAACCTGGCCGATCGCTGGACTGCCGCATGCGCGCTCGCAGCCGACGAAGTGCCGATGCCCGGCCTCGGAGCCGTCGTACACCGCCTCCGCCGCGTCACGCCGGACGTCGGCGGCGGAGTGCGCGCAACCGGGGCTTCCGGTGCACGCACTGACGTCGAGCCACGGCGACCCGTCGTCGAACACCAGCCCGAACGGGGCCAGTACTCGCAACGCGGTGTCCGCGACGCTCTCGTCGAGATCGCCGATCAGGACCGAACGCCACGGCGTGATCACCAACGGCGAACCGACCGCCGCGAGGTACTCGGCGACCCTGGTCTTGAGGACGCCGAGCGGGACGGCCGCACCGAGCGTGACCAGGCCGTCGTCCTGTTGAATCCAGCCAACCGGTGGGCGCGTGACGGGTGGCCACGTCGTCCCGGGCTCCGCGGTCCGCGCCAGCCCGTCGAGCAGCGGTGCGACATCGGTGAGTTCGGTCGTGCGCCACGCATTGCCGCGGATCCTGGTGAACCGTTCTGCCACCTCGACGAGCGCCGGCACGCCGTTCTGGGTGCGGACGCCGGTGTCGACGCCCGCAACCAGCAGTGCAGCCGTGTCGTCGTCGAGGAAGTGCAGGCCGACGTCGGCCCCGATGCCGGACACGTCACCACGCCCGTCGTCGACTGCGAACAGAAAGCGTCCCGGCAGCGCGGCGAGCCGGCCATTGGCCTGAATCGCCGCATCGAGGGTGCGCACCAGTTCCCGGACGTCGGTGTTGCCGCCCTGACGGCCGGTCAGCGGCGAGGCGAGGATGTTGCGGACGCGCTCGTGGCTGGGCGATGGCAGCAAGCCGGCGTCCGCGATCGCCTCGGCCAACGCCTCCGCATCGGTCACGCCGCGGATCTGCACGTTGCCGCGAGAAGTGAGTTCCATTGCCGGCGAACCGAATCGGGCGGCCGCCAGCGCCAGTGCCTCGAGTTGAGGTGCCTCGATCATTCCACCGGGCAGGCGAACCCTCGCCAGCGCGCCGTCCGCCGCCTGATGCATCTGAAGCGCACCGGGGCACGCGTCGTCATCGCGGGTTCTGGCCATCCACCTACGGTACGGCGACCAGGCGGGCCGGCGCCACGACCTCCGAGTAGTGCGATGCGTCCCCGGCGATGACCCGACTTGGCCTGCCGTGCACGTCGACGGGAACGTCGCCGGCCAGGGTGACCCGGCTCAGTCGGCGGTACTGGTCGTCGTAATCGGACACGGCGTAGTGCTGGGTGGCCCTGTTGTCCCAGATGGCGAGGTCGCCCGGCAGCCAGTTCCAGCGAATGGTGTTCTCCAGCTTGGTGACTCGTGCCTGAAACAGCTGTAGCAGGGCAGTGGACTCATTGGTGCCGAAGCCGACGAATCTCTTCACGAAGTGACCGAGTAGCAGCACCCGCCGGCCGGTCTCGGGGTGGATGCGGACCACCGGATGCTCCGTCTCGAAGTGGTCGGAGACGAACTCCTCGCGGTACTGGCGGACGGTGTCGGCATCGCGGTGGTCGTCGTCGTCGACGAAGTCCTTCACGTAGTCATAGTCGTTCGTGTGGATCGCCCACAGGTTGTCGGCGAGGGCGGCCAGTGGCGCGGGCAGTTGGTCATAGGCGGCCTCGGTGGACGCCCATGACGTCGTGCCCCCGTATTCGGGCAGGGAGATGGCGCGCAGCAAGGAGGCCTTCGGGATGCGGTCGACGAACGTGACGTCGGTGTGCCACGAGTTCGCCTTGTCGTAGCGCGAGTCGATCGGCAGCACGTCGGCCCCCCGCGACGTCACCGTGGGGTGCGCGATGGTGGGCGTGCCGAGCGTCCTTGCGAAGGCGAGCTGGCTCTCGTCGTCGAGGTGGTGCTGGTCGCGGAAGAAGATCACCTTGTGCTCGAGGAGCGCGCCGTTGATCGCCTCGGCCGTGGCCGGGTCGAGATCGCCGCCGAGGCGCACGCCGTCGAGGCGCGCGCCAATGTTCGCGCCGAGTTTCACGATGACAGGAGAGTTGGGCATGTACCAATTACCGCGCGGTGTCGTCGTCCGGACCAGGTTTTGGGTACCGACGATTCGAACTTCGGCCAATTGGCCCGAAGCCGTCAATATCCGGATCTTGGGGGCGTAACGTCCGCGACATCGGCAGTTCAGGGGGCTTTTCCGCGATGCAAACTCGCAGCGCGACGTCGATAGCAATCATCGGCGCCGGGATGTCTGGCATCTGCATGGCGATCAAACTGCTGGACGCAGGCATCGATGCGTTCACGATCTTCGAGAAGGCCGACGATGTCGGCGGGACGTGGCGAGACAACACCTACCCTGGGCTTCACTGCGACGTCCCATCCCGCTACTACACGTATTCTTTTGCACCGAACCCGGAATGGTCGCGTCTGATGCCGCCCGGCTCGGAGATCCAGGACTACCTCCGGCGCACCGTCGACGAACGGGGGCTGCGTCAACACATCAGGTTTGGCACCGACGTCAGTTCCGTTCGTCATCGCGACGGCCGCTGGGTGGTGACCACCCAGGCTGGTGAGACGTCATTCCACGTCGTGGTAACCGCGACCGGCGTGCTGCGCGTACCCCGTCTTCCCGACATCGCCGGCCTCGACACGTTTGCCGGTCCGACCTTCCACTCGTCGCGTTGGGATCATTCGGTATCCCTGTCGGACAAGCGCATCGGTCTGATCGGTACCGGGTCCACCGGGGTGCAGATTACGGCGGCGCTCGGCGGGAGCGTGCGCGCACTGTCGGTCTTCCAGCGCACCGCTCAGTGGATTTGCCCATGGCCGAATCTTCGGTACAAGCGACTGTCCCGCGCCCTGATGCGCCGCTGGCCATGGCTGACGGTGCCGGGCTACCGGTTCTGGGGGTGGTTCATCCGCATGACGTTTGGTCGCGCCCCCATCCGTCCGGGCCTCGCGCGCACCTTCTATCAGACGCTGTGTCGGGTAAATCTGCGAGTGTCGGTCCGCGAACCGTCGCTGCGAGGAAAGCTGACGCCGCCCGATCAGCCCATGTGCAAACGGATGGTCTTCTCCAGCAGCTACTACCGATCGGTGCAGAAGCCGGCCGTCGAGGTCATCACCGAGGCAATCGATCGCGTCGAACCGCGGGGTGTGGTCACCGCCGACGGCACTCTGCACGAGGTCGATCTCCTTGTCCTGGCGACCGGCTTCGACGCCAGGGCCTACACGAGGCCGATGGAGGTCGTCGGCGTGGACGGCTTGAGCCTGGACGAGGCATGGGCCGACGGGCCAAAGGCCTACCGTTCGGTTGCGGTCCCAGGGTTCCCGAATTTCTTCATGCTCATGGGGCCGCACTCGCCCATCGGAAACCAGTCGTTGGTACCGATCGCCGAGGACCAGGCTGATTACGCGCTGTGGTGGATCAAGCAGATGAACGACGGGCGCGTGGTCTCGGCCGCGCCGACCGAGGCGGCCACGAAGGAATACAACGAAGACATGAAAGCGGCTATGCCGCAGACGATCTGGGTCACCGGCTGCTCGAGTTGGTATCTCGGCGCGGACGGACTTCCCGAACTCTTCCCGTGGACTCCCGAGCGGCACTCCGCGCTGTTGAAGTATCCCGACACCCGTGACTTCGAGGTTCGCACGACGGCGGAGTGACCTCGGTCACGTTTGGGCGGCCGTGTTCCGTCCCGCACGAAGTGGAGGTAACCGGTACCGCCGGTATTACGTTGCTTGAGAACCTCCGGTTGCCAACCACATTCAGGCGGGCAGTGGAGATGACTCAGGAGGAACGGCTTTGATGGGACTCTTCGCATTCGCCGCAGTCGTGCTCGTGCTGCTCGCGGTTCTCGGTTTACCGTACCGGGAGTCGTGGTACGGCCGCTGGGGCAACTACGACCGCTAACCGCACGACCGCACCGACCTGACCACGGGTGAGGTCGATGCGGTACGAATGGTGGGTGAATCAGCCCACCGTTCTCCTGCTGTCCACGTCGGATACCGACCTGATGACGGCAAGGGCCAGTGGTCCCGGGTACCGGTGGATGAACCCCACCCGGCTCGTCGACGGTGAGCTCGACGAATTACTGGACGGCGTCGACATCGCCGTCGTGCGAATCCTTGGCGGGTACCGCAGTTGGCAGGACGGCATCGACGCCGTCGTTGGCAAGGGCATCCCCACGGTCGTCATCAGCGGGGAGCAGTCGCCCGACGCAGACCTGATGAGTCATTCCACGGTCCCCGCGGGCGTCGCCCTTCAGACCCACGTCTACCTGGCCCAGGGCGGTGTCGCGAACCTCCAGCAGCTGCACGCCTTTCTGAGCGACACGCTGTTGATGACGGGCTTCGGCTTCTCGCCCCCGGAAACCACCCCGGCCTGGGGCGTGCTGGAGCGCCAAGAGGGCACGGGCACGGGCACCGGCCCGCGGGTGGCCGTCCTCTTCTATCGCGCGCAGCAGCTGGCGGGAAACACCGCCTACGTCGAGGCGCTGTGTCAGGCGATCGATGCGGCAGGCGGCCGGGCCGTGCCGGTCTACTGCGCGTCGTTGCGCACGCCGGAACCGGATCTGCTCGAACTCCTCGGCACCGTCGACGCCTTGGTGACGACGGTGTTGGCTGCCGGCGGGGCCGTTCCGGCGACCGTGACCGCCGGCGGCGCCGACGACAGCTGGAACGTGGCACACCTGGCGGCGCTGAACATTCCGATCCTGCAGGGACTGTGCCTGACGGGTTCGCGCGCCCAGTGGGACGACAACGACGCAGGCATGAGTCCGCTGGACGTGGCGACGCAGGTCGCCGTACCCGAATTCGACGGCCGGATCATCACGGTTCCGTTCTCGTTCAAGGAGATCGACGCCGAGGGTCTCATTTCCTACGTCGCGGATCCGGAGCGGTGCGCGCGGGTCGCTGGCCTGGCGGTGCGTCAGGCCAGGCTCCGCCACGTCGCCAACTCGGACAAGCGGGTGGCGCTGGTGTTCTCGGCCTACCCGACCAAGCACGCGCGCATCGGCAACGCTGTCGGTCTCGACACTCCTGCCAGTGCCGTCGGGTTGCTAGCCGCGATGCGCGCGGCCGGCTACGACATCGGTGACGTGCCCGGCGTCGAAGCGCAGGACGGCGACGCCCTGATCCACGCCCTGATCGAGCGCGGCGGCCAGGATCCCGACTGGCTTACCGAAGAACACCTGGCGGGCAACCCGATCAGGGTGTCGGCCAAGGACTACCGCGCCTGGTTCGCGACGTTGCCACGCGGGTTGGCCGACCCCGTCGTCGAACACTGGGGCCCACCGCCTGGTGAACTGTTCGTGGACCGCAGCCAGGACCCAGATGGTGAAATCGTGGTCGCGGCAATGCAATCCGGCAACATCGTGATCCTGGTCCAGCCGCCGCGCGGATTCGGTGCGAACCCCGTCGCCATCTACCACGACCCCGACCTCCCGCCCAGTCACCACTACCTGGCCGCCTACCGATGGCTCGATGCCGAGTTCTCCAACGGTTTTCGCGCCGACGCGGTCGTGCACCTCGGCAAGCACGGCAACCTGGAGTGGCTGCCGGGCAAGACGCTCGGCATGTCGTCGACGTGCGGCACGGACGCCGCGCTCGGTGACCTGCCGCTCATCTACCCGTTCCTGGTCAACGACCCCGGCGAGGGAACACAGGCCAAGCGCCGCGCGCACGCGGTGCTGGTCGACCACCTGATCCCGCCGATGGCGCGTGCCGAGAGTTACGGCGACATCGCCCGACTGGAGCAACTGCTCGACGAGCACTCCAACATCGCGGCGTTGGACCCAGGAAAGCTACCCGCCATCCGCCAACAGATCTGGACGTTGATGCGAGCGGCGAAGATGGACCACGACCTGGGCCTTGAGGACCGTCCCGACGAAGACACCTTCGACGACATGCTCCTTCACGTCGACGGCTGGCTGTGCGAGATCAAGGACGTCCAGATCCGCGACGGTCTGCACATCCTCGGCCAGGCGCCCGCCGGTGATGCCGAAGTGGATCTGGTGCTGGCAATCCTGCGGGCCCGCCAACTCTTCGGGGGCGAGCGCTCGGTACCCGGCCTTCGGCAGGCGCTCGGGCTGGCCGAGGACGGCACCGACGTCAGGGTAAAGGTCGACGCCGCCGAGGCCCGTGCCAGGGAGCTGGTCGTCGCGCTGGCCGAAACGGGTTGGGACGCAGCAGCCGTCGACGCCATCGCGGGGGATTCCGCGGTTGCCGACGTGCTGCGGTTCGCTGCCACCGAGGTGGTGCCACGGCTGAGGGAGACCTCCCGCGAGGTGGATCAGATCCTGCACGCGCTCGACGGTGGCTTCATCCCGGCTGGCCCCTCTGGCTCGCCGCTGCGGGGCCTGGTCAACGTACTTCCCACGGGGCGCAACTTCTACTCGGTCGACCCCAAGGCCGTACCTTCTCGCTTGGCGTGGGAAACCGGTGTGGCGCTGGCGGATTCGCTGCTGGAACGATACCGCGCCGACAAGGGTGAGTATCCCCGCTCGGTCGGCCTCTCGGTATGGGGCACGTCGGCGATGCGCACCTCGGGTGACGACATCGCCGAAGTTCTTGCCCTGCTTGGCGTTCGACCGGTCTGGGATGACGCGTCCCGTCGGGTCGTCGACCTGGAGGCCATCGACCTGGCCGAACTGGGGCGCCCTCGCATCGACGTGACCGTCCGAATCTCGGGGTTCTTCCGCGATGCCTTCCCGCACGTCGTCACAATGCTCGACGACGCCGTCGGTCTGGTCGCCGAACTCGACGAACCGGCCGAACAGAACTACGTGCGGGCCCACGCGCAGGCCGACCTCGTCGAGCACGGGGATCGGCGACGCTCCACCACGCGGATCTTCGGCTCCAAGCCGGGGACGTACGGGGCGGGCCTTCTGCAGCTGATCGACAGCCGCAATTGGCGCGACGACGCCGACCTGGCGGAGGTCTACACCGCCTGGGGCGGCTTCGCGTATGGCCGCGGACTCGACGGTGCCGCCGCCAGCGACGACATGAATCGGCAGTACCGCAGGATCGCTGTCGCGGCCAAGAACATCGACACCCGCGAGCACGACATCGCCGACTCCGACGACTACTTCCAGTACCACGGCGGGATGGTGGCGACGGTGCGGGCACTGACGGGCCAAGAGCCCGAGGCCTACATCGGCGACAACACCCGGCCGGACGCGGTCCGCACCCGCACCCTCTCCGAGGAGACGACGCGGGTGTTCCGGTCCAGGGTCGTCAATCCGCGTTGGATCTCCGCCATGCGCAGGCACGGCTACAAGGGCGCCTTCGAGATGGCCGCCACCGTGGACTATCTGTTCGGGTACGACGCCACGGCAGGCGTGATGGCCGACTGGATGTACGAGCGACTTGCCGGCGAGTACGTCCTCGACGACGAGAACCGCAAGTTCATGAACGAGTCCAATCCGTGGGCGCTGCACGGCATGGCCGAGCGGTTGCTGGAGGCTGCCGGGCGCGGCATGTGGGCCCAACCCGAGGCCGCCACCCTCGACGGCCTCCGGCAGGTCCTGCTCGAGACCGAGGGCGACCTCGAGGGCTAGCGACCACTAGATTGGGACTCATGCCCGTCACGTTCGCCGAGGTCGCGAAGTCCGAGTACATCCTGCTCACCACCTTCACCAAGGACGGCAGGCCCAAGCCGACGGCCATCTGGGCCGCCCCGCGTGGCGACGATCTGGTGGTCATCACCCAAGAGCAGTCGTGGAAGGTCAAGCGCATCCGCAACACCCCGCGCGTGACCATCGCCGAGTGCGACCGAGGCGGCAAGCCCAAGGGCGAGGCCGTCGAGGCCGTTGCCGCGATCCTCGACAAGTCGGCGAACGGTGCCACCTACGACGCCATCGGCAAGCGCTACGGGCTCATCGGCAAGACGTTCAACCTCTTCTCGAAGCTGCGTGGCGGCATGACGAAGAACGTGTCCATCGAGTTGAAGGCGGCCGCCTGATGCCCACGTTCGACGAGGTCTACCGCGAGCGGTACCTGCTGCTGACCACCTTCACCAAGGACGGCAAGGCCAAGCCGACGCCGGTGTGGGGGGTGCCCGAGGGCGGCAAGATCTTGATCAGCACCGACAAGGGTTCGTGGAAGACCAAGCGCATCAACAACACTCCGCGCGTCACGATCCAGAAGTGCGGCGTGCTCGGCAAGGTCAAGGGCGAGCCGGTCGAGGCCGTGGCGCGGATGCTGCCGGAGTCTGAGACGCGGCGGGTGTTCGAGATGGCGACCAAGCGCTTCTGGTACCACGCGTGGTGGTGGGTGCCGCAGGCGATCTTCCGCGGCGGCGTCGACAAGGTCCACGCGGCGATCGAAATCGAGGCGCCGGCAACCTAGGAACCCAGTCGGCCCGCGAAACGTTGGAAGAGAATGGCTATGCGACTCTTTCTGGTCTACGTGCTCGTCGAACTGGCAGCGGTGGTCGCCTTGGTGTCCACGATCGGGTTCGGGTGGACCTTCCTGTTGGTGATCGGCACGTTCGCGCTGGGTCTCGCCTTGGCGGGGTCGCAGGTGAAGCGTCAGGTCCGGCGGTTGCAGGCCGGCCTGGCCTCCCCGCAGGGTGCGGTGTCCGACGGTGCGCTGGTCGCCCTCGGCACGGTTCTGACCGTCGTCCCCGGCCTCGTCACGTCGGCGCTGGGGCTCCTCCTCCTGCTCCCGCCCACTCGTGCTGCGGCCCGACCCGTGGTGACGGCGCTCGCCGCCCGCAGCCTCGGTCGGATGCCGCTGATCGTCACGACGGTGGGCGCTGCAGGCGCGCAACGGCCGGGCTATGTGAATCGGCCGACCCGCGGTGACTACATCGACGGCGAGGTGATTGACGTGACCGACGTCGAGCCGCCGAGCCTGCCCAAGCATCCCGACGTCGCTTGACGACGCTTCTCGTCGGCGGCCAGGTCTACAGCCAGGTCATGCCCGACGCGACCGCGATCGCGATCAGCGACGGCCCCGACGGCGTCGTGGCGTGGCTCGGGGCCGATGACGTCGGCCGCAGGCAGTTCCCCGGCGCGCGGGTGATCGATCTCGACGGCGGCTTCGTGACGCCCGCGTTCGTCGACAGCCACGTCCACGTCACTGCGACGGGACTCGCACTCGTCGGCCTCGACCTGCGGGGCGCCACGTCGCGCGACGATGTACTGCGGCTACTCGGCGACTACGCACGCCGCAACCCCACTGGGCCCATCTGGGCGCACGGTTGGGACGAATCGCGGTGGCCCCAGCCGACCGCGCCGACCACCGCGGACCTCGACCACCTGCTGGGTGACCGTCCCGTCTACCTGGCGCGGGTGGACGTGCATTCTGCTGCGGCGTCGACGGCGCTGCGGACGGCGACACCGGGGCTGGCGGCAGCGGCCGGGTATCACGACCAGCTGCCGATGACCGCGGAGGCGCACCACCTGGTGCGCGCGGCAGCCAGGGCCCTGCTGACACCTGCGCAACGCGCGGCGGCCCGGTCGGCTGCCCTCGATCACGCCGCCCGGTCCGGCATCGCCGCGGTGCACGAATGCGCAGGGCCCGACATCGGTGGCATCGACGACTGGCACGAGCTGAAGGCACTGGAGCACGGCGTGGAAGTCGTCGGCTACTGGGGCGAAGCCGTCACCACCGCCGCCCAGGCCCGGGAGTTGATCGCCGACGCGGGAGTGCGCGGACTGGCCGGAGACCTCTTCGTCGACGGAGCGCTCGGCTCGCGCACGGCGTGGCTGCATCAGCCCTACGCCGACGCGCCGGATTGCGTTGGCAATGCCTACCTCGACGGTGCCGCCATCGAGGCGCACCTGAACGCGTGCACGGAGGCGGGGATCACCGCGGGCTTTCACGTGATCGGCGACGCGGCCGTCACCGCGGTGGTCGACGGGCTTTCCCGCGTCGTGGACCGGCACGGGGCTCCCGCCGTAGCCCGTTGCGGGCACCGCCTCGAACACCTGGAGATGGTGTCCGAAGCCCAGGCAGCCCTGCTGGGAAGCTGGGGCGTGATCGCGAGCATGCAGCCGAACTTCGATGCGTTGTGGGGCGGGCCCGAAGGCATGTACGCCCAGCGGCTGGGTGGCGTGCGAGCCCGTCGGCTCAATCCGCTCGCGCTGTTAGCATCCCAAGGCGTGCCACTCGCCTTCGGTTCCGATACCCCGGTCACCGGCATGAATCCCTGGGAAACGGTGCGGGCGGCGACTGCGCACCGCACCCCAGGAAGTGCCATGTCGGCAAGAGCGGCCTTCGCGGCAACCACTCGCGGTGCGTGGCGGGCCGGCGGTGTCCGGGATGGTGTCGCCGGCACCCTGGCGCCGGGTGCGCCGGCGACGTACGCCGTGTGGGACGTTCCCGGCGGCCTCGGAGCCCTCGAGGTCGCCGCGCCCGCCGACACCGTGCAGCGGTGGTCCACCGACCCGCGCTCCCGGATTCCTGCGCTGCCCCGACTTGCTCCAGATGCGCCCCTGCCGGTCTGTCGTCGGACGGTCCACCGGGGTGTCACCATCCATGGTTGAGCGCAGGGCGGTGGCCCGGCTACGACGAACGCTCGGCCCGCGCGCCCTGCGAATCGCTGCCTCGATCGCCGCCGGGTTGATGGTGTGCGTCAGCTTCCCGCCGTTCAACTGGTGGGTGTCGACATTCGTCGCCTTCGGCCTTCTCGCGTGGGTCTTGGTCCACCCGTCGACCACGAAGGCAGGTGGCTTCGGCTACGGCTTCCTGTTCGGCCTGGCGTTCTACGTGCCGCTGCTGCCGTGGATCAGCGGATTCGTCGGGGCGTTTCCCTGGCTGGCACTCGCAGCCATGGAGGCACTGTTCCCCGCCGTGTTCGGACTGCTCGCCGTGATCGTCCGACGCCTGCCCGGCTGGCCGGTGTGGTTCGCCTTCCTGTGGGTACTGACCGAGTGGCTGAAGTCCACCATTCCGTTCGGCGGATTCCCTTGGGGCGTCGTTGGATTCAGTCAGGACAACAGTCCACTGTTGGTGATCGCGCACTTCGGTGGCGTGCCACTGGTGTCGCTGGCCGTCGCGCTCGTCGGTTTCAGCCTCGGCGCGATCACGATCGAGGCCGTCCAGTGGTGGCGGACCGACCACCACATCGGCCGGCTGCTTCCTCCCGCGGTGGTGGTGCCCGGTGTCAGCGTGGCCCTCGTCCTTCTCACCGTCGCACTGGCCACCCCGTACGTGCGACAGTCCGGCGCCGGCGCGGGGGAAGATCCGACCACCACGGTCGCAGCGGTTCAGGGAAACGTGCCACGGCTCGGGCTGGAGTTCAACGCGCAGCGGCGCGCGGTGCTCGACAACCACGTCCGCGAGACCCTCCGGCTCGCCGAGGACGTCCGCACCGGCCGCGCACCCCAGCCCGCCGTCGTCATCTGGCCGGAGAACTCGTCGGACATCGATCCGATCGCCAACCGCGACGCCGCCGACCAGATCGGCGTCGCCACCGACGCAATCCACGCACCCATCCTCGTCGGCGCGGTCGTCTCGGCGCCCGGCTACACCCCGGAGGATCCACAGGCGTCGAACACGGTGATCGTCTGGGACGGCGCCAGCGGGCCCGGCGAGCGCCACGACAAGAAGATCGTGCAGCCGTTCGGCGAGTACCTGCCGTGGCGCAGTTTCTTCCGGCTGCTGTCGTCGTTCGCCGATCGCGCGGGCTACTTCGTGCCAGGCAACGGCAACGGCGTCGTTCACGCCGCAGGAATTCCGATCGGCGTGACGACGTGCTGGGAGGTGATCTTCGACCGCGCGGCCCGTGAATCAGTGCTCAACGGAGCGCAGTTCCTCGCCGTTCCGTCCAACAACGCCACGTTCGACGAATCGATGAGCGCCCAGCAGCTCTCCTTCGCCAGGTTGCGCGCCGTCGAACACGACCGCTACGTCGTGGTGGCGGGCACCACGGGCATCAGCGCCGTGGTCGGACCCGACGGCCACGAGCTGGCCCGCACTGCGTGGTTCGAACCGGCCTACCTCGACGCCCAGATCCGGCTGAAGACCAGCCTCACCCCGGCCACCCGGTGGGGGCCACTGATCCAGGGACTGATCGTGTTCGTTGGTGCCGCGGTCCTCGTTGGGGCGATGCTGCACAATGGTGGGTTCGCGGAGAAGTTCGCGCGTCGCCGCCAGAAGGTGACCGACCAAGTAGACGAAGGAGCGACATGACGGAGGGTGGGGACCGCCCCAGTCAGCGCACGCTGGTCATCATTCCGACCTACAACGAGCGGGAGAACCTGCCGTTGATCGTCGGACGGGTGCACGCGGCGCGTCCCGGCGTCCATGTGCTCGTCGTCGATGACGGCAGTCCCGACGGCACGGGGGAGTTGGCCAACGAGCTGTCACTGGCCGACCCGGACCGCGTGCACGTGATGCACCGCACCAACAAGGCCGGTCTCGGCGCCGCGTACCTGGCGGGCTTCGCCTGGGGGCTCGGCCGGGCTTACACGGTGTTGGTGGAGATGGACGCCGACGGGTCGCATGCGCCCGAGGAGCTCTACCGTCTGCTCGACGCCGTCGATGCGGGCGCCGACCTGGCGATCGGCTCGCGCTACGTGGACGGCGGCAAGGTGCGCAATTGGCCGCGGCGACGGATGGTGTTGTCGCGCACGGCGAATGGGTACTCCCGCATCTCGCTGGGAGTAGACGTCAACGACATCACCGCCGGTTATCGCGCTTACCGTCGCGAGGTGCTCGAGAAGATCGACCTCGCCGCCGTCGACTCGAAGGGCTACTGCTTCCAGGTCGACCTGACCTGGCGCACCATCAGTGCCGGCTTCATCGTCAAGGAAGTCCCCATCACGTTCACCGAACGCGAACTGGGGAAGTCGAAGATGAGCGGCTCCAACATCCGGGAAGCCATCTTCAAGATTGCCGAATGGGGTATCCGCGGTCGCCTGGACCGCGCGCGCGGCGTCGTGCGCTAGCTGCTGCTGCCGCGGCGGCGGGTCTTGATGATGTCCATGCGCTCCTTGAGCAGCTCGTCGAGTTCCTCGACGGAACGACGCTCGAGCAGCATGTCCCAGTGCGTACGCGGCGGCTTGACCTTCTTGGGCTCTGGCACGTCCCCGTCGATCAGCGTGCCCTCGAGGCCGTTGCGGCAGGGCCACGTACCGGGGATCTCGGCCTCGTCGGCGAAGGGAACCTCGAACTCCTCGCCATTGTCGGTCCGGTAGCGCGCCATCTGACGCGGCGCCAAGTCATGATTGCGGTCGGTCTCGTAGCTCACGGCTCCGAGTCGACTACCTCGCAAGACACGATCAGCCATGGTTACCACTCCTCATCCGACATCATTCTTCGATGTATCCGCGGTTATCAACGCAGCCGTTTGGCGCGAAGTTCCCGACGCGACTGTCCATGATACCGGGGGCGGAGGCATTGGCCGTTTACAGTCGAGTCCCGTGGCGCCCGAAACCCGACGACGGACCCGAGTGCAACCCTGCCGTTGGTGCGGCAGGGAGGTTCCCGACGCCGGGATGGGGCGGCGTCGCCAGTACTGCAGACAATCCTGTCGTCAACGCGCCTACGAGCAGCGGGCGATGGTCAAGGGCACGTCCGTGGCACCCGATTCGGTGGTGCTGACCGCCGACGAGGCGGCGCAGTTGTCCGATCGCGTCTACCAGGTTCGGTGCGCTGCCGAGGACGTGGCCACCGCCATCGACGAAGGCGCCGACGGCCAGGAACTCCGCGATTTGTGTGAGGCGCTGATGCGCGCGGCGAAGGCGGCCGACGGCTGGCGGTGAACGGCTCCGGCCGCGGCCGGGGTTTGGCTCTGTACAGCAGTTTCACAGCTACGATTGCTGTCCATGTCGACCACCCAACCAGCTACCGAGTCGGCCGCGTCCGGCCGGGCGTGGCGATTCGACGAATTCGTGCTCGACACCGCCAGGTACGAACTGCGTCAGGGCAGTGTCGTGATCCGCGTCGAGCCTCAGGTGTTCGACGTCATGACGCAGTTGGTCAGCAACCCCGATCGGGTCGTCACCAAGGAGGAGCTCTTCGACACCGTCTGGGGTGGCCGCTTCGTCGGTGAGGCCGCACTGACCAGTCGGATCAAGGCAGCCCGGCGCGCGCTCGGTGACGACGGCGAGTCCCAGCGGTACATCCGCACCGTGCGCGGACGCGGATACCAGTTCGTCGGCACCCTCCTCGCCGAGCCCGCGGCCAACCCTGACACGGGCACCCAGACCAAACCGGCGCCGCCGCCGCGTCAGCACATCGCGTTCTGCCGCGCCGCCGACGGTGTCCGGCTGGCCTACGCGGTGGCAGGGGAGGGGCCACCGCTAGTCCGGGCGGCCAACTGGATGACCCATCTGGGGTACGACATCGAAAGTCCGGTGTGGCGGCACTGGGTGCGCGAACTCGCGCAGGGGCGCAAGTTCATTCGCTACGACGAGCGTGGCTGCGGGCTCTCCGACTGGGAGGTTGGCAACTTCACGTTCGAGGACTGGGTCACTGACCTGGAGTCCGTCGTCGAAGCGATTGGGCTGGAACGCTTTCCGTTGCTGGGGGTATCCCAGGGCGGTGCAGTCGCGGTCGCCTATGCCGCTCGGCACCCTGAACGGGTGACCAAGCTCATCCTGTGTTCGGCCTATGCAAGGGGACGCGCGGTGCGCGCGATGAACGACGAGGAAAGGCGGGCCGCCGCACTCGATCTCGACCTCGCGCGCGTCGGCTGGGGGCGCGACGACCCTGCGTTCCGGCAGGTCTTCGCCGCCCAGTTCCGACCCGACGGCACACGTGCGGACTGGGAGGCCTTCGACCATCTGCAGCGTCGTACCACGTCGCCCGACAACGCCGTTCGATTCCTCGAGGAGTTCGGCCGCATCGACGTTCGAGACATGGCCGAACGCGTGTCATGTCCGACGCTGATCCTGCACGCCGACGATGACCACCGGGTTCCGATGCGCTTCGGTGAGGAACTCGCCGCCACCATTCCCGATTCGCGGCTCGTCGCATTGGCGAGCAACAACCACCTACTGACCGAGACCGAGCCGGCGTGGCAGGTCTTTCGCGACGAGGTGACCGCGTTCCTCGCCGAGTGACGACCAGTGATGGGGCGCCCGTTGTCCAAGCGATCTCTCCATGCGATCTCCACCCAATCTCCATGCAACGCCGTGGAGACCCGTAGATGCTGATCGGTATGAGAAACCTCCTACGCACACTGATCGTGGGTGTCCTCGCGCTCTTCGCCCTCGGCACCCTGTCCGCCTGCACGAGTGGCTCGACCACCGAGGCGTCCTCGTCGAGTTCGGTGACCCCTTCGAGCGCAGCCCCAGCGACGTTCCCCCAGTCCGCCAAGTACATGGCGGACGTGGAGGCCGACGGCAAGAAGATGACCATCGGCATCTCGGTCGACGGTGACCAGATCGCCGCATACGCCTGCAACGGCGTCGACGACGAGGCGTGGTTCTTCGGTAACCAGGCCAACGGAGCGATCGACATCACGTCGAAGTTCCACGACACGCTCGCCGCGTCGTTCAACGGCAGCGACGTCACGGGCGACCTGACCATGAACGGCACGAAGTACGCCTTCACCGCGGCCGCCGTCTCCGCACCCGCGGGGATGTACACCGCGGACCTCGACGGGGTGCGGGCGTCGTGGATCGTCCGGCCCGACGGTTCGGTGACCGGCGTGCAGTTCAACGGTGGCATCAGCGGCCGTGACTTCGAGCAGGCCGAACTGCAGCAGCTCAACGCCGCGCAGTTCCAGGCTCAGGTGCGCAACAAGCGGCTCCTGCAGCAGGCGGATCAATCGATCAGCCTGCAGAACGGCACCTTGGTCTCGAAGATCAACGGCCGCAACGTAACCGGCAAGGTCGTCACGGGGACCACCCGCTTCGGATAACGGTCGAGCATCGACGGCGGCCCTGCCCATTGCGGCAGGGCCGTCCTTTGCGTCAGGCCGAGCAGAAACCTCGGGGAACGCCGAGGATGTCCGTAACGTCGGCTCATCGTGACCGCATCCGTCCAGCCGCCTCCCGTGACCCCGGTGGCGTCGGTAACCGCGAAGAGGCGCTTGCGACAGCGACGGTGGGGTCTGATCCGGCTGGCCTCGCCGATCGTGCTGCTGGTGTCGTGGCAGCTCGGCAGCGCGGTGGGGCTGATCCCGCAGGACGTTCTCCCCGCTCCATCGCTGATCTTCGAGGCCGGCATCGAACTGATCCGGAACGGTCAGCTCGCAGACGCGCTCGGAGTGTCTGGAGTGCGGGTCGTCGAGGGTCTGGTCCTTGGCGGGCTGATCGGTATCGCGCTCGGCACCGCGGTCGGGCTGTCCCACTGGTTCGAGGCGACCGTCGATCCACCCATGCAGATGGTCCGCGCGCTGCCGCACCTCGGCCTCATTCCGCTGTTCATCCTGTGGTTCGGCATCGGCGAACTACCGAAGGTTCTCCTGGTTGCGCTCGGCGTCAGCTTCCCGCTCTACCTCAACACCTTTTCCGCGATCCGTCAGGTGGACCCTAAACTGTTCGAAACCGCTCAGGTGCTTGGCTTCTCGTTCTGGCAGCGGTTCCGCACGATCATCGTGCCGAGCGCCGCCCCACAGGTCCTCGTCGGGTTGCGTCAATCTCTGGCCATCGCGTGGCTCACGCTCATCGTGGCCGAACAGATCAACGCCGACAAGGGAATCGGGTACCTGATCAACAACGCCCGTGACTTCCTGCGCATCGACGTCATCATCTTCGGCCTGATCGTCTATGCGATGCTGGGCATCGGGACGGACGCGATCGTGCGGGCCGCCGAGCGCCGAGCACTGAGGTATCGCTAGTGACGGTGACCTCCGAACGACAGACCGGCATCGCGGGTGAGCTTCGCAACGTCGACAAGTGGTACGGCGAGCAGCAGGTGCTGACCGACGTGTCCGTACGCATCGGCAACGGCGAGATCGTCGCGTTGATCGGCCGCAGCGGCTCCGGCAAGTCGACGGTGTTGCGCGTGCTGGCTGGCCTGTCGACCGATCACTCCGGCGAGCGTTTGGTCGCCGGTGCGCCCGCGCTGGCCTTTCAGGAGCCGCGGTTGTTCCCATGGCGCGACGTGCGGACCAACGTCGGGTATGGGCTGACCCGCACCCGGCT
>NZ_JAVRQA010000197.1:0-12548 GCF_032161845.1 Mycobacterium sp. | reverse complement strand
AGCGTTTCCCACCCACCTGCAACTTCCACAGGTACGGGTCGAGGAACAGGGTGTTGAACTGCACCGTGCGACCCGGCTCCAACAGCTGGGTGAGCTCGGCGATCCTGGCGTCGAAGATCGGCTCCGTGACCTGACCGCCACCCGCCAGCTCGGCCCAGTGGCCCGCGTTGGCGGCGGCAGCGACGATCTTGGCGTCGACGGTCGTCGGCGTCATTCCTGCGAGCAGGATCGGCGAGCGCCCGGTGAGCCGGGTGAACTTGGTCGAGAGCTTGACCGATCCGTTCGGCAGCGTGATGACCGACGGGGCGTAGCTCGACCAGGCGGGGGCCACTTCGGGGGCAGCCCCGACGGTGAACAGGTTGCGCTGCCCGGCCCTGGTGGCGGCGGGCACGATACCGACGCCAAGGCCCCGGATGACCGGTGCGGTGACGCGGGTGATGGTGTCGCTCGGACCGAGGTCGATGATCCAGCTGGCGCCGGACTCGTGCAGCCGCTCGACCTCGGCCACCCAATCGATGGGACGCACGAAGATCGACTCGGTCATCTCGTGGGCGAGGTCGGCGTCGATGCCGGTCTTGGCGGCCCAGCGGTCCACCAGACCAACGCCGTCGGCGAGGCGCGGGGTGTGGAAGCCGACCTCGACCTGCACACTGGCGAAGGATGGGCTGAACACCGCCCCACCGCGCAGCTTGTTCTTGCGCTCGGCTTCTTCCTTCTCGGTGATCTTGCTGCAGTACAGCTCGAAGCGGGCCAGCTGCTCGGGCGTACCGGTGATGACGACCGAACGCCGTCCGTTGCGGATCGACAGCACGGGCGGCAACACGGTCCGAACGTCGGTGGAGAAGTCTTCGAGCAGCTCGGCGATGCGGTCGGGGTCGACGTTGCTGACCGAGACCATGGGGGACTTCTCTCCCCTGCCCACCATCCCGCGGCGGCGGGAGATCAGTGAGCCGGCGGCACCGATCAGCTGGAGCAGCGCGAGCAGCTCGGCGTCCTTGGCCCCCTTGGCACGCAGCGCCTCGCAGGCCATGATGCCCTGCGAGTGGCCAGCCATGGCCACGGGTGGCGTTCCGAACAGGTCGAGACCCTGGTGGTTCAATGCGCGAATGGCGGCCAGCTGGGTCAGCAGGATGCCGGGGCCGGAGATCGCTGCGGTGGTCAGCTGCTTGGACGTGGGAAGTGCCTCGTCCGCGGCGAGCGCACGCACCCACTGCATCGGCTCGAAGCCGATCGGCCGGACCACGACCAGCTCGCGGGCCACCGGCTCCAGCAGCAGGGCGGCCTCACCGACGACTTCGCTCAACTCGGACTCGATGCCCGCGGAGCTGATCAGTTCCTCGAGGTTCTCCAGCCAGTTGCCGCCCTGCCCACCGAACGCCACCGCGTAGGGCTCACCGGCGTTGAGGAGGTCGACGAGCGCATGAGCACCCGCCTGAATCGACGATCCTTCGGCGGAACCGCCCGCGCGTCCGGTGGTCACCCTGCGTTGTTCGTTGATCGTCACGTCTTGCCATCTCCTCGGTGCGCTCTCGCGCGTATCGCTTCTTTACGTCTCGCGGCTTCTGCTACCGCATGCGTCTACTGCGTCCTCGGCGGTGAGGCCCCGCGCCCCTGCGGGTCTGCGGTTCGGTGTCGGGGTCATCCCGACGGGCTCAAGTCACTTCTGCGACGGCCCTGGCGTACAGGCCAGCCGTAGTAAGAGTGTCATAAGAGCTGGGACCATTTTCGCCCTCCAAATGGTTACTGGCGAGTTCTACGCACGGGTAACCACACATTGGATAACGCAGGCCCGCAGACGCCCCCGACGCTTCCGGTACAAACGTCCTGCATGCAGGTGGTTACGGTCGAGTAGCAACAACAGTGCAGATCAAGGCAGTATTGTTATGGAATCGTTATGTTCATTTTCGACCAACGGCGCCCTGCACTCGCGATGCCGGAAAAGTCGACACAAACCACGGAAATGTCTACTGACGCAGCGTCAGTAGCGCACATAGTTTGCTGGCTAATCTTACTGATCGGTAACGTCTAGTCCCATTGCCCGAAGCGCGGCTTCAAGACGTAGTTGAGGTCCACGCCGACTCCACCCACACTCCGCTTGTCGATCTCGACCTGATGCAGGTGCGCTGCGGGATGGGTGAACCCCTCGGGCGACCCCCAGTTGTGTTGCCAGAAGTATGCGCCGAGGCCGTCCTGCAGGGCCCAGTCGATCGTCTTGGAGTTCGCGTACACCCCGACACGCTGGTGGCCCAACACCGCCTCCCACCCGCGCAGATAGGGCGCCACCAGCTGTTTGTACTGCTCAGGCGTCGGGTCGTCGTCGATCGATGCGTAGATCGGGGCGCCGTAGGACCCGCCTGCCGCAACGTGGAGCTGCCAGCCGCGCTTGGCGTGTTGCACGCCCGCGGTTTGGCCGCCGAGCCAGTCGGCATTGTCCTGCTTGCCGAACTGGTAGCACGACACGATCTTCAGGCCGTTCTGGTAAAGGTCGCGCGCCTCGGGTAGCTGGATGGGCTTGCCGAGCATCCAACCGCCACCGGGTCGGCGATCGGAGACGTAGCGAATGGCGCCAGAGGCTCCCGCAGCGCGGATGGCGGTCGCGGGGATCACCCCGGCTGCGTAGTCGAGTAGCACGCCCAGCGGCGCCGCCGAGGCGGTGGCCGGCGCGAGTGCGGCCGACACCGCCGCTGCCAGGGTGCCGCCGAGCCCGACGACTGCCGGCGCGGCGGCGGCGTACTTGAGCACGTGTCGCCGGGAAATCGCCATCACCACAGAATATGACAACTGTCCCAATTTACTCATCAACGCCACTGGTCACATCTGTATCAAGAATGAGTGCCCGAACCCGAGCCAGCTCAGAAACGAAAACCGTCGACGAAGCAGCACGATCCAACGAAATCCATACGATGCGCTGCGGTCTGAACGACCGATCCATACGATTCAGCCATGCCATCCGGCGGCCGCGAACCGCAGATCGAACTCGTGGGCGTTCGCAAGGTCTTCGGAGACTCGGTAATCGCAGTGGAGGGCGCGGACCTGACCGTCGACGACGGTGAGCTGTTCGCGATCCTCGGGCCCTCGGGCTCGGGCAAGACCACGGTGCTGCGGATGATCGCCGGTTTCGAACAACCAACCGCGGGGACCATCAAGCTCGGCGGAGTAGACGTCACCGCCCACGAGGCCCGCCGCCGCGACGTCAACACCGTCTTCCAGGAGTACGCACTCTTCCCCCACATGTCGGTCGCGCAAAACGTCGAATACGGGATGAAGGTGCGCGGGGTGGCCAAGGGTGAACGGCGCACCCGCACGGCCGAGGCGCTCGAGATGGTTCGGCTCGCCGGCTTCGGACCGCGCAAACCTTCGCAGCTCTCGGGCGGCCAGCGTCAGCGCGTTGCTCTGGCGCGCGCCTTGGTCGGCCGTCCCAAGGTCCTGCTCCTCGACGAACCACTCGGTGCGCTCGACCTGAAGCTGCGCGAGCAGATGCAGTTGGAGCTCAAGGCAATTCAGCGCGAAGTGGGTATCACCTTCGTCATCGTCACCCACGATCAGGACGAGGCGCTGACGTTGTGCGACCGGCTTGCAGTCTTCAACGCGGGGCGCATCGAACAGATCGGCAAGGCGCGCGACGTGTACGAGAACCCGGTGAACCGGTTCGTCGCCGACTTCGTCGGCACCTCCAACGTGCTCGACGGTGACGCCGCGGAAGCGCTCGTCGGCCGGCGCGGCATGTTCGCGGTACGACCCGAACGCATCGCCGTACTCGCCGCGGGAGGAGGGGCGGCCCCCGGCAGTCGCACGGTCGACGCCACCGTCGCCGAGGTCATCTACGCCGGCCCGACCACGCGCGTGGCGGCCGTCGCCCAGCTCGTCGGCCAGCCGGGCGTGACGCTCACCGCGACCGTTCTCAACGCCGCCGCCTCCCTGCCGGACGACCTGGGCCACGGCACGCAGATCACCCTGGCGTGGCCCGACAGCGCAGTACACGACCTCACCCATTGAAGCCGAACTGATACTGGAACCGAACGGAGCGTCATGACATCAACCGCCTTGCGAATCGGGTTCACCGTCGCCGCCTGCGCCGCCCTCGTCGTCGGATGCTCCGGCTCGCAATCCGGTGGCGGCGACGCCGGCACCGCGCCGCCCAAGATCGAACCGCTCGGCGCACTGGGCAACGGCGAGGGCGAGCTCAACTTGATCGCCTGGGCCGGCTACGCCGAGAACGGCTCCAACGACAAGACGGTGGATTGGGTGACTCCCTTCGAGAAGGAGTCCGGCTGCAAGGTCAACGTCAAGGTGGGCAACACGTCCGACGAGATGGTGCAGCTCATGCGGACCGGTCAGTACGACGGCGTGTCGGCATCGGGTGACGCCACGTTGCGACTGATCTACGCGGGTGACGTGGCGCCCGTGAACACCTCACTGGTGAAGAACTATTCGACCATCTCGGCCTTCCTGAAGGACAAGCCGTGGAACTCCGTCGACGGCCAGATGTACGGCGTTCCCCACGGCTGGGGCGCCAATCTGTTGATGTACAACGTGGGCGTGGTCACCGATGCACCCGACTCTTGGGGCGCGGTGTTCACCGACGCAGGCAAGTACAAAGGCAAGGTGACGGCCTACGATTCGCCGATCTACATCGCCGACGCGGCGCTGTACCTGATGAAGACCAAGCCGGAGTTGGGCATCAAGGATCCGTACTCACTGACCAGCGAGCAGCTCGACGCCGCAATCGAATTGCTGAAGGCTCAGAAGGAGAACGTCAGCGAGTACTGGTCGGACTACACCAAGGAAGTGCAGGCTTTCGAGTCGGGCACGTCGGTGATCGGCACCACGTGGCAGGTGATCGCGAACACCATCGGGACCGAGAACAAGGTGCAGGTCAATACCGTGCTGCCCAAGGAGGGGGCCACGGGCTGGTCGGACACCTGGATGGTGGCGGCGAAGGCCGCCCACCCCAATTGCATGTACAAGTGGATGGACTGGATCACCTCACCGAAGGTCAATGCTCAGGTCGCCGAGTACTTCGGCGAGGCGCCCGCGCAGACGAAGGCGTGCGAGTTCACCTCCGAGAAGGACTTCTGCGACATCTACCACGCCACCGATGAGGCGTACGCGGCGAAACTCCACTACTGGACGACGCCGCAGAAGCAGTGCGTCGACGGTAGCGGCTCCAATTGCACGGCCTACGACGAGTGGGTCAGCAAGTGGCAGCAAGTCAAGGGGTGACCGAGGCCGCCACCCGAACCAAGCCGGCAGGGGGTCGGCTGAGGCTGGCCTTCCTATTGGTCCCGCCATTGGCATGGCTGGTGGTGGCGTACCTGGGTTCACTTGCGGTGCTGCTGGTTTCGGCCTTCTGGACCACCAACTCGTTCACCGGAGCGGTGGTTCACACCATTACGGGCGACAACATCGTCCGCGTGGTGACCGACGAGGTCTTCCGGACGGTGACCCTGCGCACCGTGGGGGTGGCGCTGTTGGTCACCGTGCTGTGTGCGGTGCTGTCCGTGCCGTTGGGGTTGTACATGGCGAAGGTGGCCTCACCGCGAGTGCGACTGGCGCTTGTCGTGGCGGTGACGACGCCGCTGTGGGCAAGCTATCTGGTCAAGGCATACGCGTGGCGCGTATTGCTGTCGCCCGAGGGCCCGCTGTCATGGGCCACCGGCTACAGCCCCGGCTACGGCCTCGTCGCCACCGTGATCACGCTGACGTACCTATGGTTGCCGTACATGATCATTCCCGTGTTCGCGGCGTTCGAGCGCGTGCCCAACCATCTCATCGACGCGAGCGCCGACCTGGGGGCCTCCGACTACTCCACCCTGCGAATGGTGGTTGCGCCGTTGGTCTTTCCTGGCATCGCCGCCGGTTCGATCTTCACGTTCTCGCTATCGCTCGGTGACTACATCGCCGTCACGATCGTCGGCGGCAAGACGCAGCTGCTCGGCAACATCATCTACGGGCAGTTGGTCACCGCCAACAATCAGCCACTGGCTGCGGCATTGTCGATCATTCCGCTCGCGGCAGTCATCCTTTACCTGCTCGCGATGCGCCGCACCGGCGCACTGGAGAACGTCTGATGTTGTCGGGCAGCGCTCGCGCCGCGATCCGGGCATGGACCGTGTTCGTACTCGTATTCCTTTATGCACCACTGCTTCTCGTGGTCGTCAACGCGTTCAACTCATCGCGGACGTTCGCGTTCCCCCCGAGCGGTTTCACGTTGCGCTGGTGGGCCGACGCGTGGAACAGCGACGGAATGTGGGCCTCGCTCGGCAACTCGGTGATCGTCGGCCTTGGCGCCACGGTGATCGCACTGGCGCTGGGCACCATGGTCGCCTTCGCCGTGCAACGCCACGAGTTCTTCGGCCGCGGCACCATCAGCTTTCTGGTCGTCCTGCCGATCACGTTGCCAGGCATCGTCACTGGCATCGCGCTGAACGCCACGTTCACCTCGGCGCTCGGCGTGACGCTCGGCTTGGCCACCGTGATCGTCGGACACGCCACGTTCTGCGTCGTGATCGTGTTCAACAACACCCAGGCCCGGTTGCGCAGGCTCGGAGCCGATCTCGAGGATGCGTCAGCCGATCTTGGCGCGTCGACGTGGCAGACGTTCCGCTTCGTGACCTTTCCGATGATGCGTGGGGCACTCGTCGCCGGCGCGATCCTTGCGTTCGCGCTGAGCTTCGACGAGATCGTGGTGACCACCTTCACGGCAGGACCTGCCGTGCAGACACTCCCGATCTGGATCTTCGGAAACCTGTTCCGCCCCAATCAGGCTCCGGTGATCAACGTGGTGGCCGCAGCACTGACGGTGCTGGCCATCATTCCGGTGTGGCTGGCCCAGCGGTTCGGCGGCGACCCCGCGACCACCAGGGTGTGAAAGCCGGTCAGTCATCCCCGTCCCAGTGACGGCCGCTCATGATTCCGGTCGTGTACTCGGAGACCGCGGCGATGAGACGCCGCCGCAGGGCCACCTCGAGCTGATCGGCGACGACCCGTCGGCCCAGCGCGCGATAGTCGGTGACCAGGCGGCGCAGCTCCACCATGTCGTCGGGCAGCGGTACGTAGTTCTGGCCGAAGCGAGCCAACAGGCTTTCCTCCAGGGAATCCACGACCGACTTCGCGAGCCCGTCGAGCTGATCCGCGACACCGTCGGCCACCCGCAAAATCGTCTGCACGTACTGCAACTGGTCGACGGCGCTGCCGACCACCGCTGCGAGGTGCGGGTTGACCAACGTCAGGCGGCCGTCGGCCACCTCGGCAAGCCCGTACTGCAGCAGCCGTTTCGCCTCGTCGCCATCGGGGTCGATGTCGACGGCAACGGCATCCGCGGCTCGGCGAGGATCACCGAAGATCGCCTGCTGCAGCCCGAGGATGTCGGCCAGGTCGTGGCCCTGACGCGCGCTGGAAAGGAATGCCGCGATGTGCGCGGACGTGAACCCCTTGCGCAGCAGCTCGCTGATGGTCCTCAGCTGAGACAGATGACGGTCGTCGTAAAACGCCGATCGCCCCTGGCGACGGGGCGGGTCGAGCAGCCCTCGTTCGCGATAGGCGCGAATGTTGCGGACGCTGAGTCCCGAGAGCGCAGACAACTCGTCGAGTCGATACTCAGGCAAATGGACAATCCCCCGACTAGCCGGTCACGGGACGTTTCAGCAAGCGGTCGCAACCGGGCATGACACCTCACCCTATACCGGTCGCGAAGTTTGCGAGATCTACCTTCCGACGTCATCTTCGGAATATCGATTCGCCATCGGGCACCCCGGTGCGCGACGATTGACAGAGTGCGTGCCTGGACGATCTGGGCGGCGGGGCTGCTGGCCTACATCGTCGCCGTGCTCGACCGCACCACGCTAGGCGTCTCCGGGCTCAACGCCGCCGACCGGTTCGCCGCCAGCCCCAGCCTCCTTTCGACGTTCGTGGTGCTCCAGGTCGTCGTCTACGCAGGCGCCCAGGTGCCCGCGGGAGTCCTCCTCGACCGTTATGGCTCACGCGTGCTGATCGTGGCAGGTGCCGCGCTCATGGCGGCGGGTCAACTGCTGCTCGCCCTTACCGCATCGCTGCCGCTGGCCATCGGCGCCCGCGCGATCGTCGGACTCGGCGACGCCGTCACCTTCATCTCGGTTCTCCGACTGGTGCCCAATTGGTTTCCCCCACGTCAGGTGCCGCTGCTGACCCAACTCACCGGAATCTGCGGCCAGCTCGGACAGGTGCTCTCAGCACTGCCCTTCCTGGCGTTGCTCACGGGCACCTCTTGGGCGACCGCCTACATCTCGGTGGCGGCGTTCGGTGTGCTCGCGATGGTGTTGGTGCTGGCGCTGGTAAGGGACACGCCGCGCGGTCGCGTGGTCGCGATCGAGAATCTGTCGGCGCGCGCCGTGCTGTCGAGCGTGAAGACGGTGTGGCTGCGGCCGGGCACCCGCCTCGGATTCTTCACCCACATGGGCACCCAGTTCTCCGTGACGGTGTTCTGCCTGATGTGGGGTGTTCCGTATCTGACCGTCGCGCAAGGACAGTCCGCAGGCATGGCGGGTGCGCTTCTGACGATCTCCGTCCTCACCGCCATCTCGGCGGGCATCGTCATCGGCATCTTCACCGGCCGGTATCCGCACCGACGGTCCTGGATCGTCCTGGCGATCATCGGCAGCAATGCGCTGGCGTGGACCGTCGTGCTCGCGTTGCCCGGCCGCGCTCCCCTATGGCTGCTGATCGTCCTCATCGTGGTGATCTCGGTGGGCGGCCCAGGTTCGATGGTCGGCTTCGACTTCGCGCGGACGTTCAATCCCAGCGCCGCCCTCGGTACCGCCCAGGGCATGGTGAACATGGGTGGATTCATCGCCTCGTTGTTGGTCATGCAGGCCATCGGCGTCATCCTCGGCGCGGCGGGCGGCTATTCGTTCGAGTCCTTCCGACTGGCCTGGACGGTTCAGTACGCGGTGTGGGTGCTCGCCGTCACCGGCATCCTGATCACCCGAAGGAAGGCGCGCCGGCTCATGAAGGCCGAGCAGGAACGCTCACTGCTCGAGACGTTCGACATGGGGGCGAGCGAGCGCTGACGTCAGCGGCGCTACGACACGTCGTCGACGGTCGCCGCGATGGCCGCATCGGCATGGCGGTGGCCAAGCACTTCGAAACCCACGACACTGACCATGGGCGCCAACGTGACGACGAGCAGACATACCGCCATCGGTACGCCCGCCATCGCCAACAGCACGCCTGCCGCCAGTACGCCTGCCGTCAGTGCAAGCAACAGCACGTGGAACAGATCCCTCGCGCGCACCATCAGCGCGTACAACCAGAAGACCAAGACGACATAGATGCCAACGGGAATCACGACCGACCAGACGGTGCCCACCGAGCCGATCTCGGAATGGTCCTCGATGTAGTACGCGGCGGTGTGGAGGCCCGCGCCGGTGGCCACGATCGCACCGAAAACGGCGATGTGCAGATAGCCAAACCAATAGGCGCGCTCGCGGTGCGCGTGAAGCAGTTCGGCGGTGGGTACGGCGAAGTAGATCCACCACATGCCAAACGTCAACCCGGTGCCCGCGACGGCCAGCATGACGGCGTCCGCTGTCCACCCGTTTTCCTTCACGACGGCGGTGAGTGACGCGACGGTGCCGACGACACCCTCACCCAGCGCGATGATCGTCAGCAGCCCGTAGCGCTCCGCGATGTGGTGCGGATGCCATGGCGTGCCACCACTGCGGGACTCCGCCAACCTCGGACCGAGCAGTTCGAACCCACCGAGAACCACCCAGAACGCCAGCGTCACGGGGACCGACGTCGGGAGGAAGATCGTCCCGATCCAGCCGATCTGAGCCACCGTGACGATTGCCGCATAGGTGAGCGACGAGGACCGGTGGGCAGGGTCCTGCTTGGCCGCTCGCAACCATTGCGCTACCAACGCGATTCGCATCACCACGTAGCCGGCGACGAGGACGGCATTGTCGACGTGCTCGCCGTGTTCGATCGACGCGAAGAACGGCGGGATGCCGAGCGCCAGGACGAGCACACCGACCATCTGCACCATCGTCAAGACCCGGTAGATCCAGTCGTCTGTGTCATAGGCGGACGCGAACCAGGTGAAGTTGATCCACGCCAAGACCGTCGCGAAGGTGGCAAACGGGAACGCCGTCAGGCCTGCGCCAACGTGGCCCGCGGCAAGCAGATGGGCGAACTCTGCGCCGGCAACGCCGAAGGCAATGACGAAGGTCAGGTCGAACAGCAGCTCCAGCGGCGTCGCGACCCGGTGGCGCTCGTGGGGATCGCGACCGACCATCCGTCGGATGTGATGTGCACGGGCAGCCCCCGGCACTGAAGGCTCAGATTGATTCACCCGACGATCTCCCTTTCAACGGCGGTTGACCGTACCGAATCGGCGGGCGGCGCCGCTACAGCCGCGCCCCGGGAAACGCTCCAGCTCGGCGTCGGTCCAGCTAACGTTCACCGATGGCGTATTCGGATGAACCGCATGGCTTGCTTGGCAAGGCGGTCGGCGCCGCCCGAGCGGGACTCGATGTCTACAGCTGGGCCGAGCGACAGGTGGTCGGTGCGCTGCGCCAGGGGTTCGACGCACTCGACCCGCCGGCTTCCCCGGCGGAGTCCGAGCCCGACTACGAGACGACGGTGCCGGACCCAGATTCGCTGACCGGCAAGATGACCCGGCTCTTGGACCGGGCGTTGGACCAGAACACCCGCGGTAGTCAGATCGAGCTGTACCACCATCTGCTCGATCAGCTCGTCGCCGACGAGGCCCGGATCCTCGGGGCGTTGTCCGACGGTTCGACATCGCCGCTCGTCAACGTATACAGCTGGCTGAGCCAGCGCGCTCCAGGTAGAGCAGTGCTGGAGAACGCTGCGCTGATCGGCAGGACCGCGAATGTCGCGTTGCCGTCGATGGTTCCGCAATACGTGAGCCATCTGCTGTCCCTTGGCCTAGTGGAGACCGGCCCCGAGGACCCGGCGCTCGACACCGAGTACGAGGTCCTGATGGCCGAGTCGACCGTGCTCGCAGCCATCAAGAACGCGTCGCGGGGTCCGCTGTCGGCGAAGGTCGAGAAGTTCACCCTGAGCCTCTCCACTCTTGGCACGGCACTGTGGCAGGCAACCACCGCGGACGATCCGCGGTGACGACTACCCTCGTCGCCATTTCAAGTTGGTCGGAGATCACCCACGACTTCGGAGTCAACTGGCTGATCTACCTGTCCATGCCCTTCGTCGCCGCCTTCGTGGGCTGGAGCACGAAGATCGTGGCATTGGAAATGCTCTACCGGCCAATCGAATTCAAGGGCATCGGGCCGATCGGCTGGCAGGGCATCGTGCCGAGGCGGGCGGGAAAGGTGGGCTCCAAGACCATCGACCTGCTGACGTCGAACCTACTGAAGCCCGAGGAACTGCTGGCCCGCATCGACGCCAACGAAGCCGTCGAGGCGCTGCGGGAACCCTTGATCCTTGCCATCGACGAGATCTCCCGAGAGCTCGCCGATCAGGTCCGACCGGGCCTGTGGGATGCGCTACCGGAGGCCGGGCGACGGGCGATCCAGGCGCGGATGCAGGCCCAAGCGCCACGCATCACCGAGAACATGCTCTCCGAAATGAAGGGGGACCTGAGCCGGTACGTCGACTTGCAGTTCCTTGCGGTCACCACGCTGGTACGCAACAAGGACAAGCTCGTCAAGCTGATGCGTGGGGTCACCACCGACGCAATGGCCTTCGTCCGGCGCAGCGGGATCTACTTCGGCTTGGGCATCGGGCTCGTCCAGATGGTCGCATGGGCGCTCTTCAAGAACCCGTGGATCATGCCGGCGTTCGGCTTCGCGGTCGGATTCATCAGCGACTACATTGCGCTGAACATGTTGTTCCGCCCGGTGCAGCCGAAGAAGTTTCTCGGCTTCATCCCCTTCCAGGGACTCCTGCACGCGCAGCGGGACAAGATCACCCGCGACTACGCCAAGATCCTTGCCGAAGATCTGTTTTCACCGGAGATTCTGTTCGACGGCATCATCAAGGGGCCGGGAGCAGACAAGTTGTTCGCGCTCGCCGCCAAGGAGATCGACGCGGCGATCGACGCGCAGACCGGTGCGGCTGGCCCGGTCGTGGTGCTCGCCGTCGGCACCAAGCGTTACCGCGCGCTCAAGGATCGGGTGGTGGCGATGGTGCTCGAGCGGCTGCCATCGACATTGCTCGAGGCGCAGGACTATGCCGTCGGGGTGATCGACCTCGAGAACACCATCGTCGAGAAGATGAATCAGCTCACCAACGACGAGTACGAGTCCATCCTGCGCCCCGTCTTCAAAGACGATGAGCCCGTGATGATCTCGGTCGGCGCCATCCTCGGCGGTGTCGTCGGCGAGCTGCAGGTTCAGATCATCGAACTCTTCGCCCATTGATCCGGGCCGTCAGCTTCCCGTCGTGACCGGTGCGGTGGGTGTCCCAGGCGGCGGCGGGACGCGCATGGCGGCTCGCGACCGGACGATCTGCGGCCACCAGAACCACTTGCCCATGGCGGCGGCGATCGCGGGGGTCATGAAGGACCGCACCACCAGGGTGTCGAA
>NZ_JAVRQA010000196.1:0-2599 GCF_032161845.1 Mycobacterium sp. | reverse complement strand
CGCTCGCAGATCACCATCGCGTGGGAGGCACCAGTCGGCACCGTGCTGAACTACCACGTCAGGCCCGAATGGCTGACCATCGAGGGTGCGTACGAGAACTGGGTCGCCACCCGTGAACCACCCTTGTTCGGCACCGAACCCGATGCTCGCGTCTGGACGCTGGCAACCGAGACGCCCGACCCCGGCACGTATCCCGTGCTCGACGTGGGCGCGGGGACGGGCCGCAACAGCCTGGCCCTTGCCCGCCGCGGCCATCCCGTCGACGCGATCGAGGCGACGCCGAAATTCGCCGACATCATCCGCGCCGACGCCGCGAAGGAAAACCTCGAGGTGCGGGTGCTGGAGCGGGACGCCTTCGCGACGCTGGCCGATCTACGGCAGGACTACCAGCTGATCGTGCTGTCCGAGGTGGTGTCCGACTTCCGCACCACCGTGCAGCTGCGCGGGGTGTTCGAACTCGCCACCCACGCCCTAGCCCCCGGTGGCCAGCTGGTCTTCAACACGTTCCTGGTTCGCGATGGCTTTCAACTCAACGACGACGCACGCCAACTCGGACAGCAGCTCTATACGAGCATCTTCACCCGCGATGAGATGTTCGCTGCGGCAGAAGGTTTCCCGCTGACACTGATCACCGACGACTCGGTGTACGACTACGAGCAGGCCTACCTGCCCGAGGGGGCGTGGCCGCAGACGAGTTGGTACGCGGGTTGGGTCAGCGGTCAGGACGTATTCGACGTCGAGCGCGAGAACAGCCCGATCGAGATGCGCTGGCTGGTGTACCAGAAAGCCCATTGAGCCGGTGACGGTTCAACCGGCCCACGGGCATCCAGCGATCTGTCTCAACATGATCGTCCGCAACGAGGCACACATCGTGCACGAAGTTCTCGACGCCGTCGCACCGCACATCGCGTCCTGGGTGATCGTCGACACGGGCTCCGTCGACGGAACGCAGGACGTCATCCGCGACCACATGGCCCAGCTCGGCATCCCCGGCGAGCTCCACGAACGTCCGTGGCGCAACTTCGGCGAGAACCGCTCCGAGGCGCTCGATTTGGCGAGGGGACGCGGCGACTACATCTGGGTCATCGACGCCGACGACATGGTCACGGGCACGCCAGACTTCAGCTCGTTGACCGCCGACGTCTACGAGTTGCGCTATCACGACGGCGGCACGATGACCTACTGGCGCAAACAGGTCTTCCGCGACGGACTGCGGTGGCGCTATCACGGCGTCGTGCACGAGTTCCCGGAATGTCTCGACCCGACGCAGGGGAAGCGCCTCGACGGCGATTACCACATCGAGTCGCGTCGTCTCGGTGCCCGCAACCAGGACCCGCAGAAGTACGCCAGGGACCGAGACCTGTTGCTCGCCGAGGTCGAGCGAAATCCCGACGACGCAAGGTCGGCCTTCTATCTGGCGCAGAGCTACTTCGATCTCGGCGACTTCGAGAATGCGCAAGCGTGGTACGAGCGGCGAGCCGCGATGGGCGGGTGGGAAGAGGAAGTCTTCCGTTCCCTACACCGCGCGGCCGAGTCGATGTCCAACCTCGGCGCCCCCTGGCCCAATGTTCAGGATGCCTTCCTGCGCGCCTGGGAGTACCGGCCCGTGCGATCAGAACCCCTCCACGCGATCGCGTTCCGGTACCGACTCGACGAGCGCTACCTCCTCGGCTATCTGTTCGCCAAGCGCGCCGTCGAGGTCCCGTTCCCCGACGGAGACATCTTGTTCGTCAGCGCGGACGTCTATGCGTGGCGGGCCATGGACGAGCTGGCGGTATGCGCGTCCCGTCTGCAGAAGCACGCGGAGGCGTTCGACCTGTGCCGGCAACTGGTGGCCGGACCCGTCATCCCCGACGAAGATCGGAAAAGGATTGCGGCGAACCGTGATTGGTCGGTGCCGGCGATGCTCGACGCGGCGCTGTCCTACCCCGCAGCCGCCGCGCAGACCCTCGCCGAGGATCCGCCCGAGGCCGAAGTCACCGTCAGCATCGTCGCCGGACCGGATCGAAACGTCACCGAAGTCGCGCTCAACACGTTTCTGAATTGCTGCCTCGACGCCTCGAGGATCGACCGCGTCATCGTCTTCGACACCGGCCTGTCGGCGCAGGATCGCGCGACTCTTCTCCAGCGGTATCCGTTTCTCGAGTTCAGCGACTCACCGCCCCCGACCGACCCCGGTGCGCTCCTGACCCACATCCGCGGTGCGATCGACGGGCGGTTCTGGCTTCACCTCGGCCGCGGCTGGCAGTTCTTCGCACCGCAACACCTCATCACCCGCCTGATCGGCGTGCTTGCGGCCGAACCAGACGTGGTGCAGGTGGCGATCAACTACGGCGATGCGGCCACGCTGACCGGGGCCTGCGCACGAGAGGAGGTTGCGCGCCGAACGCCTGACGCCGGTCGTTACGTCGTGACAACCGGCGTGGCAAGAGGACCCGCGATGTTCGACACCGTGCGTCTGGATCGAGCGACCGCGGCATCGCGATCGGCGAGCCTCGACGAGGTGCTCTGCATCGGCGGCGTCTAGCCGCTAGGCGAGGCTGTCGCGGAGGAACGCGATGTCGTCCTTGCGGCCCTCGTCGGCGGTCTCACAGATCAC
>NZ_JAVRQA010000195.1:0-36107 GCF_032161845.1 Mycobacterium sp. | reverse complement strand
ACGTCCGCGGGGGGTGTTCAGTCGCCAACTCTTCCTTGGCGAGACCCTCGACACCGAACAGATCCAAGCCAGGTACCACGACGGGGTCCTGCGGTTGAGCATTCCGGTCGCTGAAAGAGCGAAACCGCGCCGCATCACGATCGCTAGCAGTCAGGAAAAGGAAGCCATCAACGCCTAACCCAGGGGTCGGGCGGCGGCGAGCATCCCGTCAAAGGAGGTGAGCGAAATGACCACCGACGCGCTGACCGACGCCGTGCTCGACGAAGCGGAGGCCATCGTGCGCGCCGAATGGCTGCGCCTGCAGCACGACGAAGCCCCGCCCGAGCGCGCACCCTGCGCGGTCGGCAGCGAGATGCCCGCCGCCCGGCCCCGTCCCGTCACGGCCGCCACCGTGACCGCGACCGTTGAACGGTCGCGTCCGACACCGCCGAGACGTCGGACAGGGTGGCCATTCAAAGCTGTACTGCAGCAACCAGTTTGGCCTACGCAGCGGTCTCCCCCGCAGCACGGCGGGGTAATGCCGAACAGCGTTGAGCATAGAGAGGTGATGCCCTGAACGATGATCATGAGTTTGCAGTGACCCGTGCGTCGCCCGCAGCAGCCAATAAAATTGCAACTGCGCCCAATTCAGCATCACGACGTGGACTGACGTGCGCACCGCCACCGACAGTGGCACCTCCGACGCGGACCGCGCGCGACGTCACTGCATAGCCGGGCCCGCCGCCGGTACCTCGTACCGGCGGCGAGCACCGGTAGCGGCACAGCCGCGAACGACGACTACGGGGGCCGCCAGCCTCCGACACACCATGTACTTGCCGCTGTGGGGGTTGGATTGGCATGACCGAAGATCTCAATCCCTACGCTGTGCTGCGGGTGAGCTCCCACGCCACCCTGGCAGACATCAACCACGCGTTTCGAGCCAGGTTGCGGGCCCTGCACCCCGACACGCGTCACCCCGAATCGGGTGGCACGGCCAGTGACACAAAGTTGCAGCAACTCATCGCCGCCTATCATCTGCTGCGCGATGCCCAGGACCGCGCCCAGCACGACCGCAATGCCGGTGCCGCCACCGCCCCGCCACCGCAGCGACGTCCACGCCCGTCGGGGTCGTTCCCTGTCTCAGCGAGTCCTGATGGGCCAGTGACGATCCCCGTCACTCATCGCGCCAGCCGAGCGCCCGCAGCACGGGGTCCGCTATGGGCCGGTCCGGTGCGACGCCATCGGTGACCATCGATCTTGGCCTGCCAGCTCACCTTTCGCCGACCAGCAGCCACAATGAGGCATGGAACTACCCGTGATGCCGCCGGTGTCCCCGATGCTGGCCAAGTCGGTTTCGGCGATACCGCCCGACGCCTCCTACGAGCCGAAGTGGGACGGGTTCAGATCCATCTGCTTCCGTCACGGCGACGACGTCGAACTGGGCAGTCGCAACGAGCGGCCGCTTACCCGCTACTTCCCCGAACTGGTGACCGCGGCGATCGCGGAACTCCCCGAGCGCTGCGTGATCGACGGTGAGATCGTCATCGCAGGAGCTCGCGGTCTGGACTTCGCGGCCCTGCAGCTGCGCCTGCACCCGGCCGCGTCGCGGGTCAGCCTGCTCGCCGAGCAGACGCCTGCCTCGTTCATCGCCTTCGATCTGCTGGCCCTTGGTGACGACGACTACACCGGGCGCCCGTTCGCCCAACGTCGCGCGGCCCTCGTCGAGGCGCTGGCCGGCTGCGGCCCGACGATCCACCTCACCCCGGCGACCACCGACCTTCGCACCGCCGAGGGCTGGTTCGACGAGTTCGAGGGCGCGGGCCTCGACGGCGTCGTCGCCAAACCGCTGATGGGGACCTATCAGCCGGACAAGCGGGTCATGTTCAAGATCAAGCACCAGCGCACCGCCGACTGCGTCGTCGCCGGCTATCGCGTGCACAAGTCTGGCGAAGATGCGATCGGGTCACTGCTGCTCGGGCTCTATCGGGCGGACGGCGCCCTAGCATCGGTCGGCGTGATCGGTGCGCTCCCGATTACGAAGCGGCGCCAGCTGTTCACCGAATTGCAGTCGCTGGTAACCACTTTCGACGATCACCCGTGGAACTGGGCGGCGCACGCCTCGGAGCAGCGCAACGGTGGCGGTTCACGCTGGAGCGTCGGCAAGGACCTGTCCTTCGTGCCGCTACGGCCAGAGCGGGTGGTCGAGGTCCGCTACGACCACATGGAGGGCGAGAGGTTTCGCCACACCGCGCAATTCAACCGCTGGCGTCCCGACCGGGATCCACGCTCGTGCACGTACACCCAACTCGAGATCCCAGTCACCTTCGACCTCGGCGACATCGTCCCGGGACTTGGCTAGCGTGCACGTTCTCGAGAGGAGAAATTGGTGAACGCCGGTGCCTCCGCCCGGTGGGATGATCGTGGGATGGGAATTTCGTCTTTCACGCGTCGGACGGTCGGACTGGCCGCGGCGGTCATACTCGGTGGCGGCCTGCTGGTGGCGACTCCGGGAACGGCCTTTGCGTCGGTTCCCGTGGTATTCGAGTTGACCGGCACCTTCGGTGACGGCGTGCAGGTGTCCTACTTCGGCGCCAACGACGAGCCCATCGTCGAGGTCGCGGGCCTGCCGTGGTCGACGGCCTACGACTACAACGGCAGCGCGCGTTCGCTGACCTTCACCGGCATCCATCCCGGCGGCGACCCTGGTTCGGTGACCTGCAAGGTGTCGATCAATGGCAAGACGATCGTCTCGCACACCAACAACGCGCCAAAGGCCGCCGGGGTGGGCGCCTACTGCAACGTCGTCGACCTTGGCTCCGGATACCGCGGCAACTAAAGCGTCGGCCGCTTCGCGGCCGCATACAGATGGACCAGCCCGGACGCCACCGCGAACCGCGGGCCATGCGCACCGTCGATATTGGCCCGCCCAACGACGATTGACGTGGCGCGTAGGGCTTCTGTGACCGTGCGCAGCAATTCGTCGTCGAGCGCCCCTCCCCCGGCCAGCACGAGCGCAGGCGGTGCTTCGTCGAAGGCCCGTAGGCACCTGACGATGTTCGCCGCGACGGTCTCCTGCTTGATGGCAAGACGCAGACTGCGCCACTCCTCGGCGGCCAGCTTGTTCGAAAATGGCACCAGCCCAGCGCTTCCACGCGTACACAGCCGCCCGATCGCGTCGGCGGGGGCCGGGCTGTCCAGGAACAGTCGGCGGCCGTCCTCCTCGTGCGCGACGTGCGGGCCCTCCACCCGCAGGGCGGGGGTTCGCTTGACGCGCTCCGCGAGCGCACGGGGGATGCTGAGCACCCTGGCAACGGCGGTCGTAATCGCTTCTCCCGCACCGGCTGCCGTGACGGCCCGGTCCGAACTGATCAGGTCGATGGTGCCGCCGCCGATGTCGCAAACGATGGTGCCCGGCGGCAGGCCCGGAGTGGTGCGGGCACCGACGGCAGCGGCGTCGGGCTCTCCTGCGACGGTGTGGGTCCGGCGCCCGGTGAGTTCCTGCAGGGTCTGCGCTGCGTCGGCGACGACGTCGGCGGCCAGCAGTGCGACGACGGTGCCGCGGGTGTCGGCGACGCCGCGCCGCAGCCAGGCCCCGTTGTCGATCGACGAGAGGTCGGTGAAGAACGCGTCGTCGACGGCGATGCCGTCCTGCGCGGTCCGGATCGACTTCAGCCGTACTTCGACGACATTGCCTGGCGGCGTGAGCCGCAAGATGCTGTGCGCCTGCGCAGGCGTGTACCGCACCAGGCGGCCGTCGACGCTGCAGTCGACGTAGTCGTCGTCGACCGCAGGTGGATCGGGCGGCCCGGTGCGCGCGGTGACGGCGATGGCCGGGGAATCCGCCAGTTCCCTGGTGAACTCGGCGACTTCCCGGATCTCGTCGGTACCGAGTTCCAGTGCGACACAGAGCGCGATCGGATCGGCCATCGCTCGGTAGGCTCGGCCCTCGGCGACCACCTCGACTGCTACCAACGCACCGGGTGTGACACCGTCGAGCACGACCTCGTCGACGACCGGCACGTCGATCGAGATCCGGTTGCGAATCAACACGGCGTCGTCCTGCGCGGCGAGCACCCCGGCGACGTGCCATCCGCGGGCCACGGCCGCCGAGATTTCCCGCGCCGCCACTTCGAAGTCGGTCGCCGAGTCAACGGAAACTATTGTCGGACCGTCGATTACGTCTCCGACCAGACTGCTCAGCGGCCGGTGCCTGCCCACGCCGAAGCCCGTTCCCGCCGGCGTGCTGGCATCGACCGCACGGAGGCTCCGCACGGGCGAGCGCGGCGAAGAAGGCGGCGGCAGTGGAGCGGTGGCGGTGTCCACCGGCCGCAGCGCAGCCAAGAGGAGTTCCTCGGCCGCCACCCCCGCTTCGACCTCGAGCTTCTGCAGGAGTGCCGCGGCGCCTTCTAGCGAGTCCCTTGAGCCCTTTCGTCCCCGCGTGGGCCCCTGCCCGTGGGCGACCTGTTCCACCGCGTTCGCGGTGACGCGCGCCAGGACGATCTCCGTGGTGTGGTTGCCGACGTCCACCCCGGCTACCACGACCTTCACCGCAACAGTCCCCGCCTCGCATAGACGACGCCGGCCTGACGCACCAGTTCGGCGCAACGTGACGCCCCTCGAGTTTCGAGCGACACCCGCAGGGTCTCCAACTCCTCGGCCGTCGAGCGGTGCGGACGCAGCGCCTCGTAGAGCTGCATCAATTCCTCGTCCTCGATGAGCGCGAGTTCCGCTGCGCGGAGGAAGTTCTCGGCCAGCTGCGGGTTGCCACCCTCTTCGGCGACGACGGCCTGGTGAGCCAGCGTTGCAGGGTTCATCCGAAGGTCGGCCAGGCTCAGGTTGCCGTTGACGGCGGCTTCGACGGTGAAGTCGTCTGCGTTCACGAGCGCCTCACCTCCACCGTGAGAGGCGCCTGCCCCGGCTCGCTGGCTTCACGCTCGAGGGCGACGAGCGCAACGGCCCTCGCGTGGTAGCGGGCGGAGATGGACTCGTCGGTGCCGCCGGTGAAGATCGGGACGGGCGCCATCCCCTTGGCATGTCGGGCGGCGTTCTTGCCCAGCTCGCGATACATCCGATCGGTCAACAAGGGGGCGACGCTGAACAGTTCCAGATTCGCCAGCGGTGCCAGATCACGTCGATGGATCAGTGCGGTTCCCTTGCCCTGCAGGCCTATTCCGATACCTGACCCAGACAGTCGGGCGGCGGTCAGCCCGATCATGCCGACGTCGATCGTTGAGCGGATCCGAACCAGACGTGGCACGCAGCCCTCTTCCTCCAGCCCGGCCGAAATCTGCCGCAGCACCTCACCGACCGTCAAGCCGCACAGCGACAGCCAGACCGTCCGACCCAACGCAGGCGAGAGGCCGATGCACACTTCCCGCGGATCGCTGCCCTGCCTGGCGGTCTCGACGTCGGCGAACCTGACGTGGTCGCGGTGCTCGGCCTGGTCGGCCGTCAGCTCCTCGGCGGTGCGGGCCTGCCGGATGGCGTCGATCTCGGCGCGGCGCTCCGCCGTCAGCGCGTATCCACTTCCGGGACCGGCGTAGTCATTTGGGTCGGTGATCTTGGAGAGCACCCGCATGTTCCCGTCGAAGATCGCCGAGGTTTGCAGTTGATCGCCGCGCAGACGCTCTCTGGTCAGGTGCATGATGGCGGCGGCTTCCTCGTCGTAGCCGGTGCGCTTGAGCGAAGCGATGACGTCGAACACGGTCAGCTGTTTGGCCTCGATCGCCGTGGCCGCTTCCGCGACGGCCTTCGGGTCTCCTGGCGACAGATCGCGAGACCCGTTGGCCACCACCACCGCATCCACACGGTCGTCGTCGAAGTCCGCAAGACCGAGGTCGCGGTACACCGCCTGCACGGCCGACGCGGCGCGACGGCGAACGCGTGCCAGGTGCTCGGGCGCCACGGTGCGCAGGCCCCCGTCGACGCCCCAGTCCCGTTGCAGCACCAGGAAGTCGTCCATATCGTCGGAGTTGAAGTTCGACAGCGCAAAGGCGTTGTCGTAGCGCGGGATCGACCCGAAACCGGAGAAGATGAAGTCCGCTCCCGCCAGCAGGACGGGCAGGGTGTGCGCGCTGCGGCGGATGTCGGATTCGGAGATCAGATTGTCGTTGCCCGCACAGGATTCGAGATCGCGCAGCATGACCATCAAGTTTTCGGCGAGCAGTTCCTTCATGCCCTCGGGCACCGAGGCGACTACACCGACGCCGTCGATGCCGCCGTTCTGCACGCCCTGGGACCCCAACGCCCGCGCCAGCGAAACACAGCGCGACTCCAGGTACAGGATCGAGCACTTCTCCGCCGCACCCATCAGCACCTCGGCGCCGCCACCGCTCGTCACCCGCATCTTGAGACCGCGCGACGCGTAGGCGGAGGTGAGGATCGCCTTCGAGAACGGAGTGTCGTCACCGTCGACGAACACCTGCTCGGTGCCGTAGAGGGAGATCGTCTCCGCGTAGCTGGTCAAGCCGCGCAGGCCCAGCCGCAGCTCCAGCGCCTCTTCGATCGAGCACTGGGCCATGGCGCCCGGGATGCCCACCTGGCTGCCGATCAACAGCGCGACGGCGTTGGACGGCGCGTCACCCAGTACCGGCACCGTGGTCTCCACTTCGCGGAACCCGTACGCGACGGCACTGGCCGCATCTGCCGCAATCAGCAGCGGATCGTCGAGCTGGTTGGTCACGTGCGCCTGATTGCTCGGGGTCCTTCTGGCCCGCATCCTCGTCATCGCCATCTGCATCTCGACGGGGGAGAGCACGGCGACGACGCGCGCCAGCTTGGCGGGCGTGATGCCACCGATGAGGCGGACCACCTCGGCGCGGGGCACGTTGAAGTCGACGGTCATCCGGGCCAGCGCTTCATCGTCGAGCGCCATGGCCTCCTCGGCGACGTCGAGATCCACCCCGTAGAGCGCGATGAACTCGTCGATCACGTCGAAGTTGGCGGCCGACTTCCCGTCGAGTTCGACGACGATCCCGTCCTGCACTACCAGCGACGGCTCGGGATCGAACGGACTTCGCATCGCGACCAGCCCGAGTTCGGGGTTGGTGACGCTGAAGCCGTCCAGGTTCACCGGCTTGGCGTCGAGGACGCGGAACCGGCCAAGGTCATCCATCAGCGGTCCTCCTCGGCGTCCGGCTCGTCGGCCATCATTGTCGCACCGTGCGCGCAGGCCTGCGCTACTCCCTGACTTCGTTGTCCTCGTAGACGATTCGCCCGATCAGCTCGTAACGTCGCGGGTCACGGAACTTGAAGTACAACGCCATCGCGGCACCGAACACGAACAACCCGACCACGATCCACGGCGTCAGCTTGAACAGCAACGTCCCCGACGCCGCGCCCGCCGCCGCGTCCTTGTGCACCCACAGCAGGTAGACGACGTACAGCATGCCGATGCCGCCGAGCAGAGGAGCGAGGAACGTCTTGAACCAGTGCGCACTGGAGGGGTGGTTCTTGTGGAAGTGGAAGTACGCGATCACCGCGAACGCGCAGAGCGACTGCACGATCAGGATGGCCATGGTGCCCAGAATCGCCAACAGACCGTAGAGGTGCACGTAGGGGTCCATGCCCGCGAAGAAGAACGCCAGAATCAGCACCAGCGTGATGCCGGATTGCACGAACGACGCGATGTAGGGCGATCCGTGCGTCGGATGCGTGGCACCGATCGTCTTCTGCAGGCTGGTCGAAAGGCCCTCTCGGCCAAGCGCGTACAGGTAGCGCGATGCGCAGTTGTGGAAGGCCATGCCGCACGCGAACGATCCCGTCACCAATAGCAGCTTGAAGAGGGTGATGGCCCAGTCGCCGTAGGTGGACTGCACCGGGTCGAAGAAGATGTTGCCCGCCGTCGCCGGATCCTGCGCCAGTTCCACGGCCTTCTTCGGTCCCGTTCCTGCGATCGCCATCCACGAGATGAAGACGTAGAAGATCCCGACACCGAGCACGGCGATCATGGTGGCGCGCGGAATGATTCGCTTCGGGTCCTTGGACTCCTCGCCGTACATCGCCGTCGACTCGAAGCCGACCCACGACCAGAAGGCAAAGAACAGGCCAAGGCCGGCGCTGGCCCCTGCGACAGTGGCGGGGGTGAACGCCCCGATCGGGTTGAGCGTCTCGGCGACGGCGAACCCGGTCTCGGGGTTGCCGCCCTTGAACAGCACGGCGAGTGCGCCAAGCGACAGCATGAAGATCTCGGTGACCAGGAAGACGCCGAGCACCTTGGCCGTCAGGTTTACGTCGAAGTAGGTGAGGATGCAGTTCAACACCAGCATCAGCATTGCGGGTATCAGCCAGGGCACGGTGAGGTCGAACTCTGTCTTGACGAAGTCCTGGAAGAAGTACGAGAAGATGCCGATCAGGGAGCCCTCGAACACGATGTAGGCCATGGTGATCAGCAGCCCACTGGCCATTCCGACCACGCGGCCGAGGCCATGTGAGATGTAGCCGTAGAACGCACCGGTGGTGGTGATGTGCTTGGCCATCGTCGCGTATCCGATGGCGAACAAGCCCAGCACGATGGTGGCGACGAGGTAGCCGGCCGGTGCGTGCGAGCCATTTCCGAAGCCAACGGCGATGGGAACGTTGCCCACCATCGCGGTGATCGGCGCGGCCGTGGCCACCGCCATGAAGATGACCGCCATCGTGCCAATGGCATTGCGCTTTAGCCGTTGAACTGAGTGATCTGTGTTTTCGTCGCGGGACACGACCTGATCGGCCATCTACGGACTCACCTTCCAGCGTGCGACAGGGGTGCGGTCGTGGCGCCAGTGTGGTCTGGCCCACAGTCGAACCTACGTATATTGGCACCACCAAATAGATCGCGCAACCGTTTCGGCTGTCCATTGACACCAATGGTCCGACCTTTTAGGGTGGGTGCGTCGTGGCCAGAAACTGGCTCGAGGCGTCTCAGGCAGGGAGTCCAGTTGTACGACTACGGCACGTTCTCGTTCGAGTCCAAGGCACAGGTACTGGAGCAGGCGAAGAAGTACTGGAACCCAGACAAGACGCAGTTCTGGACGGACGCCGGCGTCGACCTCGTCATCGACCGCAGGGAGGGCTACCTCCTGTGGGACATGGACGGCCGCCGCCTCATCGACATGCACCTCAACGGCGGCACCTACAACCTCGGGCACCGCAACCCCGAGGTGATGGCCGCCCTCATCGACGGCATGCAGTACTTCGACATGGGCAACCACCACTTCCCGTCGGTCGCCCGCACCGCCCTCGCGCAACGACTCGTCGCCTCGGCGCCTGCGTCGATAACCAAGGTGGCCTTCGGATCTGGTGGCGGCGAGGCGATCGACATCGCGCTCAAGAGCGCCAGACACGCCACCCAGCGTCGCAAGATCGTCTCGATCATCAAGGCCTACCACGGCCACACCGGATTGGCCGTCGCCAGCGGTGACGACCGGTTCTCCAAACTGTTCCTTTCCGACCGGCCCGATGAATTCGTGCAGGTACCCTTCGCCGACATCGAGGCGATGGAGCAGGCCCTGTCCGGCGGCGACGTCGCGGCGGTCCTGATGGAGACCATCCCCGCAACCTACGGATTCCCGCTCCCCCCAACGGGTTACCTCGAGGCGGTGAAGGAGCTCACCGAGCGCCACGGCACGCTCTACATCGCCGACGAGGTGCAGACGGGCCTGATGCGCACCGGTGAGATGTGGGGCATCACCAAACACGGCATCGAACCCGACATCATGGTGACGGGCAAGGGGCTGTCCGGCGGCATGTATCCCATCGCCGCGGCGATGCTCGGTGACAGGGCGGCACAGTGGCTCGACGAGGACGGCTTCGCGCACATGTCGACCTTCGGCGGAGCCGAACTCGGCTGCGTCGCCGCCATCAAGACGTTGGAGATCACCAGCCGCCCGGAGGTTCGGTCGTCGGTGCACGCCATCACCGACGTCTTCGCCGAGGGACTGGCCCGCATCCAAGCCGACCACCAGGACTGGTTCGTCGGCATCCGGCAGAACGGCGTGGTGATCGGCTTGGAATTCAATCACCCCGAGGGCGCCAAGTTCGTGATGCGCGAACTGTACGAGAACGGAATATGGGCGATCTTCTCGACCCTGGATCCCCGTGTCCTACAGTTCAAACCGGGTCTGCTCTTGAGTCGCGAGCTCTGCGACGACGTGCTAGAACGCTTGGACGCGGCGGTAGGCAAGGCCGCCGTGGCAGCGATGGCGAGGTAGGGCACGTGGTCGATGAGGGTTTCGTCGCCGACGACGTCGACGTCGCCGAACGCGCTCTCGCGGAATACGACCTGCCCACCGACTCTTCGCTGCGCCTGCTGAACCTCTCGGAGAACGCCACCTACGAGGTAGTCGACTCTCACACCGGCGTGCGGTCGATCCTGCGCGTGCACCGCAAGGGCTACCACCGCCCGCACGAGATCGAATCCGAACTGAACTGGCTCGAGGCCCTACGGCGCGACGGCGACGTCACGGTGCCGGTCGTGTGCCCGGCCCGCGACGGTCGACGCGTGGTCACCGTTGACCAGGATGGGACCGCACGCCACGTCGTGCACTTCGAGATGGTGGCGGGCACCGAACCCGACGAGAAGACGCTGACCGTCGCGGACTTCCACACCCTGGGCCGGATCACCGCTGCCCTGCACGATCATTCGACGACGTGGGTCCGCCCAGACGGCTTCGGCAGGTTCGCCTGGGATTGGCAGCACAGCCTCGGTGACCGACCGCGCTGGGGACGCTGGCAGGACGCCGCCGGGGTGGGGGCGCCGGAGGCTCTTCTGCTGGATCGCGCGAGCGGACTGCTGCAGCGCCGGCTCGAGGAGTACGGCAGCGGGCCGGACGTCTTCGGCCTCGTCCACGCCGACCTACGGCTGGCCAACCTGCTCGTCGACGGTGACGACATTACGGTCATCGACTTCGACGACTGCGGGTTCGGCTGGTACTTCTACGATTTCGGCACCGCGGTGTCCTTCTTCGAAGACGACCCATCGGTGCCGGAATGGCAAGAGGCCTGGGCGACGGGCTACCGTACGCGCCGTCGGTTGCCCGCATCCGACGAGGCGATGCTGGGATCCTTCGTGCTGCTTCGCAGGCTGCTGCTGCTGGCGTGGATGGGCTCCCACAGCCACTCCCGCGAGTCCAAGGCCATGTCGATCACCTATGCCAAGGGCAGCTGTGAACTCGCCGAACGCTATCTCACCTCCGACGGCCGTCGGCTGGCCTGACTCTCCCCCACCGAAAGGCACAACGCCATGTTCAAATCACTGCAGGGCCGCTCCGCCATCGTGACCGGCGGAAGCAAGGGCATCGGCCGTGGCATCGCCGAGACGTTCGCGAACGCGGGCGTCCACGTCGTCATCACCGGCCGCAGCCAGGTCGACGTCGACGCCACCGTGAGCGCATTGGCCGGTACGGCAGGCACCGTCACCGGATTGGCCGCCGACGTCACTAGTCCCGAAGAGTGCAGGCGCGTGGTCGCGACTGCAGTGGAACGCCATGGGGCGCTTGACATCGTGTGCGCCAACGCGGGCATCTTCCCATCGGGCCGGCTCGAAGACCTCACCCCCGACGACATCGAAGAGGTGCTCGGCGTCAACTTCAAGGGCACGGTGTACATCGTGCAGGCCGCCCTGTCCGCGCTGACCGAGAGCGGCCACGGCCGCATCGTCGTGACCTCGTCGATCACCGGTCCCATCACCGGTTACCCGGGTTGGTCGCACTACGGCGCCAGCAAGGCGGCACAGCTGGGATTCATCAGGACCGCAGCAATGGAGTTGGCGCCCAAGAACATCACCATCAACGCGGTGTTGCCCGGCAACATCATCACCGAAGGCCTCGTCGGCATGGGCCAGGAGTACATGGACCAAATGGTCGCGGCGGTGCCGGCAGGCCGGCTCGGCACGGTCGCCGACATCGGCAACGCCGCACTCTTCTTCGCGACCGACGAGGCCGGCTACATCACCGGTCAGTCGCTGGTCGTCGATGGTGGTCAGATTCTGCCAGAGTCCCAGGCGGCGATCGCCGAGCAATAGCTCGGTCTCCCGTAGAATTGGTCCAACCGAATTGCGAGAGGGGGTGACGCGTTGTCGAAGTCGACCGAGGAACTGCGGCGTCGAATCGTCGCAGACATCAACGCGGGCGTTCCCGGTGCGAAACTCGGCAGCGAACGCGATCTCGCCGAGCACTACTCGACCAGCCGCTCCAGCCTGCGTCAGATGCTCGCAGCGCTGGAGGAGGCCGGCCTCGTTCATCGCGTGATCGGGCGTGCGGGCGGCATCTTCATCAGCCACGCCCAAGTGCAGCGCAGTCTGTCCGACGTCGTCGGAGTGCCTGCCTTCCTTGCCAATCAGGGCTACGTCGCGGGAACTCGCGTGCTGTCGACGAAGATCACCTTGCCGGACCGCATGACGCAGAAGGCCCTGCAGATCGGCGAAGCAGACTTCGTCGTCGAGATCCAGCGGGTTCGCCTCGCCGACGGATCGCCGATCTCGTTGGAGTTGGCGCAGTTCCCCGCCGAAGCCTTCCCTGGTCTGCTCGAAAAGCAGCTCGGCGGATCGATCTACGAGATCCTCGAGAACGAGTACGGCCTGATCACTTCCCGCGCGGACGAGCGGATCGAAGCCGTCAACGCCACCCCTGACGAGGCCTCATTGTTGGCGATCAAACCTCGGTCGGCGCTGCTGCTGATCACCCGCATCACCTTCGACCAACACGACGTGCCATGCGAGTTCTCCCGCGACCTCTTCCGAGGGGACCGTACGAGGCTGGCCGTCACGGCCCAGGGACGCGGCATCGGAGTCCAGTCAGCCGCGGCCGCCGCGACGGTGGCCCTGCAGAGCCAGGACGTCAAGGCGAGCTGAGCTGTCGCGCAGCTGTTTTGAGTTCCACCGAAAATCGCTTGACCTTAAGTGGGGTTGATGTTCGACGATGGGTGCCATCACGAACCGAGGAGGACCCCCATGCGACCCATTCGCGCCGATCTCTGGGAAACACGCGTCGACAGCCCCTTCCCTGGCCTGACCACACACGCCTACCTGTGGACCGGTGGCGCGGACGGCAACGTGCTGTTCTACGGGACCCAGACCGACGCCGACTTCGATGCCATCGACGAACTCGGCGGCGTGGCTCATCAGTATCTGTCCCACCGCGACGAGGCGGGGCCCATGCTGTCCGCCGTGCAGCGGCGCTTCGGAGCACGCCTGCACGCCCCTGCGGCTGAACTGCTCGAGATCGGTCAGCACGCGCACATCGACGTCCCCTTGGCCAGCAGGCACGTCGACGCCAACGGCATCGAGGTGATCCCCACCCCCGGCCACTCGCCGGGCAGCACCTGCTACCTGGTTCCTGGCGTCAACGGTCAGACCTACCTGTTCACCGGTGACACGATAATGCTTGGCGCCGATGGTGATTGGATCGCAGGCCACATCCCGCCCGTCAGCGAGGCCGCGCCTCTCGCGAAGAGCCTTCGCCTGTTGGGCGCACTGCGACCCGATCTGGTGATCTCCAGCGCGTTCCCCAGTGACACCGCCGTGCACGTGCCCGGTGGCGCCCATTGGGCGGAATGCGTGGCCCAGGCTCGCACGCGATTGGCGGCGGTGGCCTAGGAAAGTCGCCTAGATTGCGGTCATGAGCCCTGCCGGTCGGTTCGCGCCGAGTCCGTCGGCCGACCTGCACATCGGCAACGTCCGCACCGCCGTACTGGCGTGGCTCTTCGCCAGGTCGACGAACCGTCGCTTCCTGATCCGCATCGAGGACCTCGACGACCGCACGTTCGACGACGTCGCCGAACGTCAGCTCCGAGACCTCGCCGCAGTCGGAATCACGTGGGACGCATCGCCGGAGTATCAGACGGCGCACCGGCCGCGCTACGACGCCGTCATCGACGGTCTGGTCGACCGCGGGTTGACCTACGAATGTCATTGCAGCAGAAAGGACATTCAGCAGGCGCCGCGTGCGCCGCACGCTCCTGAGGGAGCATACCCAGGCACGTGCCGCGATCTCACCGAGACCGAGCGGGCTGCCCGACGAGGATCGGGCCGCCCGCCGGCGCTGCGGCTTCGCTCGGACACCGACGAGTACACCGTCACCGATCTGCTGCTCGGCAGCTACACCGGTATCGTCGACGACCTGGTGCTGCGTCGCGGCGACGGAGTACCCGCCTACAACCTTGCGGTCGTCGTCGACGATGCGGCGCACGGCATCGACCAGGTGGTGCGAGGTGACGACCTGCTGTCGTCGTCGCCCAGGCAGGCCTACCTCGGCGCGCTGCTGGGCTACCCGCAACCGGTCTACGCGCACGTCCCCCTGGTTCTCAACACCGAGGGCAAGCGACTGGCCAAGCGCGACGGCGCGGTCACCCTCGATGAGGTCGGCGGGCCGCGAGCGCTGGAGCAGATTGCCGCGTCACTGGGCTTCGAGGCCGAGACGCTCGACGGCATGCTCGCCGAGTTCGATCCCGCGCGCCTGCCACGAGAACCTTGGACATACCAGCCCTCCTGAGGAAAACCCTATGAGCATCGGCGCAGTGTTGGTACCTTCCGCCGGTGTTCGGATACTTCCGGCGGGCAATGCTCGCCGTCCTCATCGTCGCTACGGTGATCCTCGGCTCGGCCGCCTGCGGGTCGCCGAACAAGACCGACGACCCGATCAAGTCGTCCGGGGTGCTGCGCGTCGGCACCGAGGGCGTCTACTCGCCATTCAGCTTCCACGACCCGGCCACCGGTGAACTCGTCGGCTACGACGTCGACGTCGCCAAGGCCGTCGGCCAAAAGCTCGGCGTGAAGGTCGAATTCGTGGAGACCCCATGGGATTCGATATTTGCCGCGCTGGAAGCCGACCGCTTCGACATCGTGGCCAACCAAGTCACCATCAACCCCGAACGGCAGGGGAAGTACGACCTGTCGCAGCCCTACACTGTCGGCGAGGGCGTCATCGTCACGCGGGCAAACGACGATTCGATCAAGTCGCTGGCCGACGTCAAGGGCAAGACGGCGGCAGAGAACGCCACCAGCAACTGGTCGGAGGTCGCACGCAAGGCCGGCGCCACCGTCGAGTCGGTCGAGGGCTTCAGCCAGGCCATCACACTGCTCAACCAGGGCCGCGTCGACGTCGTCATCAACGACAGCATCGCCGTCTACGCCTACCTCGCCGAGACCGGCGACAAGTCCGTGAAGATCTCGGGCACCGTCGGCGAGAAGAGCGAGCAGGGCTTCGCGGCGCGGAAGAACAGCGGCACGCTACCCGAGCTCGACAAGGCGCTCGGCGAACTGCGCGCCGATGGCACGCTGGCTGCCATCTCGCAGAAGTACCTCAAGACCGACGCCACGGGGACACCGCCGTCGACGCCGATCAGGTCGTCGGGCGTGTTGCGCGTCGGCACCGAGGGAACGTACTCGCCGTTCAGCTACCACGACCCGGCGACCGGCCAACTCGCCGGATACGACGTCGACGTGGCGAAGGCCATCGGTGAGAACCTCGGCGTCAAGGTCGAGTTCGTCGAAACCCCATGGGATTCCATCTTTGCCGCACTGGAGGCCAATCGCTTCGACATCGTCGCCAACGAAGTCACCGTCAGCCCGGAACGGCAGACGAAGTACGACCTGTCGGAGCCATACTCCGTCGGTGAGGGAGTGATCGTCACCAAGGCGGACAACGACTCGATCAAGTCGCTGGCCGATCTGAAGGGCAAGACGACCGCCCAATCGATCACCAGCAACTGGGCACAGGTCGCCCGCGACGCCGGGGCCAACGTCGAGTCGGTGGAGGGCTTCGCGCAGGCAATCACGCTGCTGAACCAGGGCCGCATCGACGCGACCGTCAACGACAGCATCGCGGTCTACGCCTACCTCGCCGAGACCGGCGACAAGACCATCAAGATCGCGGCGAAGACCGACGAGAAGAGCGAGCAGGCGCTCGCCGCCCGCAAGGACAGCGGCTACCTACCGGAACTCAATGGCGCCATCGACGCACTCCGAGCGTCGGGCAAGCTCACCGAGATCTCGCAGAAGTACCTCAAGGCGGACGCCACCGGTGCTCCGCAGGGCGCTCCGACTTCGCAGGCACCTGGTTCAGAGCAGAGTGCGCCGCCGGTCCGCTCGGCGTGGCAGCTGATCCTGGACAACCTGTGGCCGCTGGCCAAGGCCGCCCTCACCGCGACGATCCCGCTGACGATCATCAGCTTCATCGTCGGCCTGGTCATCGCCCTCGCGGTGGCGCTGGCTCGGCTCTCGCCGAACGTGATCCTGACCAACGTCGCGCGGTTCTACATCTCGATCATCCGGGGCACCCCACTGCTGGTGCAGTTGTTCATCGTGTTCTACGCGCTACCGCAGCTGGGGGTGAAGATCGACCCGTTCCCCGCGGCGGTGATCGCGTTCAGCCTCAACGTCGGTGGTTATGGGGCGGAGATCATCCGCTCGGCGATCCAGAGCATCCCGAAGGGACAGTGGGAAGCCGCCGAGACGATCGGCTTCAATTACGTTGGTGCGCTTCGTCGGATCGTCTTGCCGCAGGCGGCCAGGGTGGCGGTGCCGCCGCTGTCGAACACCTTGATCTCGCTGGTGAAGGACACCTCGCTCGCCTCGACCATCCTGGTCACCGAACTGCTGAGGCAGGCCCAGATCGTCGCGGCGCCGACGTTCGAGTTCTTCGCCCTCTACGGCACGGCGGCGGCGTACTACTGGGTGATCTGCCTGGTGTTGTCGTTCGGCCAGGGCCGCCTTGAACGCCGACTGGAAAGGTACGTAGCGCGATGACCGAAACCAAGGACGAGGTCGAATATCGGGTGGTTGCCGAGGGCGTCGAGAAGGCGTTCGGCGACAACAAGGTGCTCAAGGGTGTCTCGTTCACCGTTGAGCGTGGCACGGCGACGGCCATCATCGGCCCGTCGGGATCGGGTAAGACCACCCTGCTGCGCACTCTGAACGCGCTCGACAGGGCCGACGCGGGTGTGATCCGGGTGGACGACGTCGAGATCGACTTCTCGACGCCGACACCGAAACCCGAGGTGCGCAAGTTTCAGTCGCGGAGCGGATTCGTGTTCCAGGGGCACAATCTGTTTCCGCACAAAACGGTGCTGCAGAACATCATCGAGGGTCCGGTCATCGTGCAGAAGCGGCCGAAGGAGGAGGCCGTCGCCGAGGCTGTCGAGCTGCTCGAGCAGGTCGGGCTGGCCGCCAAGCAGGACCAGTACCCGTTCCAGCTCTCGGGTGGCCAGCAGCAGCGCGTCGGCATCGCAAGGGCATTGGCGCTCAAGCCGAAGCTGGTGCTGTTCGACGAGCCGACCTCCGCGCTCGATCCCGAGCTCGTCGGCGAGGTGCTGTCGGTGATCAAGGATCTGGCCGTCGAGGGCTGGACGCTGGTGATCGTGACTCACGAAATCCAATTCGCCCGACAGGTTTCCAACCAGGTGCTGTTCACGGACAAGGGCATCATTCTCGAGAAGGGCTCCCCCGCGGAGGTCATCGAAAACCCGAAGGAAGAGCGCACGCGCCAGTTCCTCGATCGGATCCTCAACCCGCTGTAGCCCTCACCCCTCTCCCCTCTCCCCTCTCTACGCGAGCGGGCGTGTTGGTACACGACACGCCGGTCGCCAATGGCACGTTGCGCACGTTCGCCAACGACCGGTTTCGATGCGCGCCGACCAAGCGTTGGGTGCGCCGCTCCTCACTGGACATGCGGGGCATGCGGGACGTGGTCACCGCCGCGCGAGTAGCAGGTCGACGGCCTTGGCAGCGCTCTGGGCGGCGCTCTCCATGGTGGCCGACCAGTCGGTGGCGGTCCAGTCCCCCGCCAACACCAGCGACGGCACCGAAGTGCGTTGCGGCGGACGCAGGGCGTCCATGCCGACGACTTGGGAGAAGGTGGCCTTGGGCATCTTGACCACCTGCGCCTCAACGACTTCGGCGTCGACAGCCTCCGGATAGTAGCGACGAAGCAGCGCCATCTGTTCGGCCACGATGGCGTCGTTGCTCTTGTGGATCTGCTCGTACGCGCCGCTCGTGGTCAGACAATACAGCCATCCACGGTCGATGCTCCTGCCATGCATGATCTGTCGGTCGAACACCTCGTCGATGATGCCGGTGCCACCGATCAGTCCCTCGAACGCCGATTCGGTACCCAGTGGGCGGTCCAGATACAGGTTGGTGCTGACGATTGGCGTGTACCCCAACTTGTCTGCCGCGGAATAGATTTCGGCATGTTCGGGAAGCTGGTCGAGTAACCCGCCGATGTTCGAGTTGGGTACCGCACATACCACGCCATCGGCGGGGACGACGGACCCGTCGGCGAGGAGTACCCCGGTGACCGCGCCGTCTTCGATCTGGATTCGCCGCGCCACGGCACGGTAGCGGACATCCGCTCCGCGCTCGTCCAAGAACCGCAGGGCACCCGAGACGAAGAGGGTGTCGAGGTCGACCGTGGGATAGCCGATGGCGACCGGCGTCCGATGCTTCACCCCCATCCGGAACCCGGTGGCCATCACGTTGGCGAAGACCTTGGCCGATCCCCTCGTCACCGGCTCGGCCGCTATTCCCAGAGCCAGCCAGTCCCACAACGCTTCTCGCGCGTGCGGCGGCATCCCGACCCGTTGAAGCCATTGGTCGGTGGTGAGGTCCGCCAGATCGGCCGGCTGGTGCAGGGCCTGCCACCCGAGTCGGAGGGTGGCGCGCGCGGCCCGCAGCCGATCGGCCACGCCGGCGTCGGGATGGACGCCGAACAGTGTGCCAACCGCGCCGAGCCCAGCGGTCTGCACGGTCTTCTTGCGGCCATCTGGCCACCGCAGCGTCGAACTCTCGGGGAACGCGACGAACTGCCGCGTGCCGATGCTGGTGAGGTAGCGAAAGAGGTGCTCATACCCGCTGGCGATGACGTGCTGGCCGTTGTCCGGTAGATCGTCGACCCGCTCGGCCCGCATCGCGTGCGTGCGACCACCGAGTCGTCCGCGCCGCTCGAGAAGCGTGACGTCCTCGCCCGCCTCGGCCAGCCAAACGGCGGCGGCGAGGCCGGCCAGCCCACCTCCGATGACCACGTAGCGTCGTCGGTCTTCGCCCATCCGCTCAACCTACGCGTCGCGGAAGAGCGGCCACCGTCCCACGAGCGTGCGCAGACTTCCAAGGAATCCCGGCGAGTCTCCCGCAGACACGCACGCTCGCGGCGAAGCTGGGCACATGGCACAGTCGACAAGCATCGAAGCGGACGTCGTCATCGTGGGGGCCGGGCTCTCGGGGATGATCGCCGCCCGCGAAGTGCTGGGCGCCGGCCTGATGCCCCTGGTCCTTGAGGCCGACGAGCGCGTCGGCGGACGCATCCTCACCGAAGAAGTGTTGCCGGGGGTGCCCGTCGAACTCGGGGCGCAATGGATCGGCGACACGCACGACCGGATGTTTCGATTGGCCGCCGAACTCGGGGTCGAGACGTTCCCGCAGTACGACGATGGCGAGACGTCCTACGATCTCGGCGGCGTAGGCGTACTGCGCGAGAACGCCTTTCACGCGCGGTTCGCCAACGAACTAACCGAACTCGAGCAGGTGTTGCGCCGCCTCGACGAGTTTGCCGCCGACGTGCCCGTCGAAGCGCCGTGGCTGGCACCGCGCGCCGCCGAGTGGGACATCATCAGCGCGGGCACTTGGTATGACGCTCAGGGCCTTTCACCCGTCGCGCGGACTCTCCTCGAAATCTGCACCGTCGGGATCCTTGCCGTGCCGACGGTCGAGGTGTCCTTCCTACACCTGCTGTTCACCATCCAGACCTGTGGTGTGACGTCCGAACTCTTCGCCGAGTCCGAGGGCGGCGCGCAGACCACCCGATTCGTCGGCGGCACCAGCGAGATCCCCCGTCGACTCGCCGCCCTGATCACCGACCGCATCGTGCTCGAGGCACCGGTGCAACTGATCGAACACACCGCGGACAGCGTCACCGTAAACTGCCGTGGTGGACTGGTGGTCCGTGGCCGCCGCGTCATCGTTGCCATCTCGCCAACCCTCGCCGGCCGGATCATGTACGACCCTCCGCTGTCCGGTGTCCGCGATCAGTTGACTCAACGGCTGCCCAACGGCTCGGCAATGAAGGCGTTCTTCATCTACGACGAACCATTCTGGCGCACTGACGGATTCAACGGTCAACTGATCTCCGACGTCGGGCCGGCCCGGATGTCGAATGACACGTGCATTCCCGGTGACGACCACGGTGTGATCCTGCTGTTCCTCGAAGGCGATCAGGCCCGCACCTTCGGACGGCTTCCGACCGACGAACGCCGCGCCGCCCTGACCGCCGAACTGGTCCGCCACTTCGGCAGCAAGGCCGAAAAGCCCGAGGCTTACGTCGACGGTGAGTGGTCGGACCGGCAGTGGACCCGTGGCTGCTACAACGCCAATCACGGGCCGCACGTCTGGACCACCTACGGTCCCGCGCTCGCGGCGCCGATCGGCGTAATCCACTGGGCGTCAACGGATACGGCTACCCACTGGAGCGCGTACATGGAGGGTGCCGTCGAAGCGGGCGAGCGAGCGGCCCGGGCCGTCATCGCTTCGCTCAGCTAGTCGCGGCCGCCAGGATCTCGTCGCGGAACTTCGGATGGGCGATCGCCGCGAGCGCTTCACCCCGCTCGCGGACCGTCCTGCCCTCGAGTTCTGCGATGCCGTACTCGGTGACGATCACGTCGACGTGATGGCGGGGCGTCGTGATCACCGAACCGGGCCCGAACGCCGGCACGATCCGTGACTGCAGCTCGCCGTCCTTGGTGAACGTCGCGGGCAGGCAGATCAGCGAGCGATCCGACAACTCGAGCCCGGCGCCTGCCACGAAGTCCTCGGCACCGCCGATCCCACTGAACTGATCACCGGAGATCGTATCGGCGACGACCTGACCATGGACGTCGATCGCCAGCGCGCCGTTGATCGAGATCATGCCGTGGTTGGCGGCGATCACCTCCGGCGAGTTGACGATCTCCACCGGGAGGAACGCGACGTCGGCGTTGCCGTCCAGCCACGCGTAGAGCTCGGCGGAGCCGAACGCGAACGTCGTCACGCTCACCCCGTCGTACTGGCCCTTGCGAGCGTTGGTGATCTTGCCGGCGCGGTGCAGCTTCATGCAGCCGTCGGTGAACATCTCGCTGTGCAGCCCGTAATCGCCGCCGTCGCCCTCGGCCACTAGCGTGGCGATCTGGTTGGGAATCGATCCGATGCCCACCTGCAGGGTCGCGCCGGATTGGATGAAGTCGACGGCGTGTCGCGCGATCGCCTTGTCGGCGTCGCTCGGCTCCGCGTCGCCACCTGGCAGCTCGAGCGGTGCGTCATGCGAGTGCACCAATACGTCGATCTCATCGACGTGCAGCGCATGGCGGTAGTCGCTGCCGAGGCCGAACGTGCGCGGATAGGCCTCCGATGCCTCGACGATGAGCAGCCGGTCGGGATCGGCTCCGGCGCGGCGCAATTCGGCGATCGTGCCACCCGCGTGCAGTGATAGCGAGCACCAGCCGTCGGCATCCGGCGGAGTCGCGACGGTCGTCATCACCCGCGGCGCCTGCCGTTCGAGCAGCGGCCCGAAGCGTCGGAAGTCCGCAGGCGTGAAGTCGATGTCGGCCCCGGAATCGCGAAGCGCGCGCTCGAGTGGACCGAAGAAGCCCGACAGGTAGTGCACACCGGGACGCGAGAAGAGTTCGGTGCCGACCGCGAGCAGCGCGCCGTAGACGCGCAGATCCGTCCAGTCCGTGCGCTCGCCGAGCGCGCGAAGAAACGCCGGCGGCTGGCCGGGACCCAGCGGAATCCCCAAGGTGTCGGTGGTCTCGAGCCGTGCGGCGGCCTGCTCGGCGGTGAGCTCGGATGGCATGCCGCGAGCCTAGCGATTTGCGTGTCGGAACCCGCGCTCATCGCGGGTAAACGTACACAAATCGCTAGAGGGTGACGGGCAAGGAAGCCATGCCGCGCAGCGTGACGTTCGGCTTGTACACCGGTTCGCCGGCGAGCTTCGCGTGCGGGAACCGTGCGGTCACGGCAGACAGCGCAACCCTGGCCTCGAGCCTGGCCAGTGGCGCGCCGAGGCAGAAGTGCGCGCCGTGGCCGAAGGCCAAGTGCCGCAAGTCGTCTCGGTGAGGATCGAATGCGTCGGGCTGATCGAACGCGGCCGGATCCCGTTGGGCGGCAGCCAGAAGCAGCATCATCGTGTCACCCTTCGGCACGACGACGTCACCGATGGTCATCTCCTCGGCGGCCGTCCGCCCGGCCAGCTGCACCGGCGGGTCGTACCGCAGCGTCTCCTCGACGATCGGCCCCGCACTATCGGGGTCACCGGCGAGTTGGGCCCAGTATCGCGGCTCGCGCAGCATCGCCAGGATGGCGTTGGCGATCAGGTTCACCGTCGTCTCGTGACCGGCGATCAACAGCAGGTTGCAGGTCGCAACGATCTCCTCCGTCGTCAGCTGGTCACCATCTTCTTCGGCGGCGATCAGAGCCGAGATGAGGTCCTCCCGAGGGGCGGATCGCCGTTCCTCGACGAGATCGGCGATGTAGCCACGGAGCCAGTGCCCGGCCTGCATGCGGTCGTGAAAGCTGTCGGGTAGCTGGCCGGTGAACGTGCTGAACGGGTCAAGGCCCTGTGCGAGCAGCGCCGAGGCGTTGGCGAACTCCGGCTCATCGGAGATCGGCACGCCGAGCATTCGGCAGATCACGGCGACCGGTAGCGGGTGGGCCAGGTCGGCGATGGCGTCCAACCGGCCGCGCTCCTCGATCGCGTCGAGCAACCCGTCGACCATCGAGGTGATGTCGGCTTCGAGCGCCCTGACCCGTTTCGGGGCGAAGGCCTGCTGAGCGAGCTTGCGCAACCGGGTGTGGTCGGGTGGGTCGAGGAAGAGGAACCCCGGCTGACCGAATGGCCGCGGCTCGGCGCCGTTGGCGATCTCGCGCTGGGCGACGGTGGACTTGAGGCGGTCGCTCGCCGACGACGGGTGCCGCAGCACGTCACCGCAGTCCTGCAGCGAGGAGAACACGACGAGGTTGCCGTCGGGCACCGCCAGCGGGCCTGCCTCGAGGATCCGTCGGTAGGCGGGGTAGGGGTCGGCGCGATGCGACGGATCGAGCAGCTGCACCAACAACCCTTGCGATTCCGCGGTCGTCGTCATCTACTTATTGTGCACGCGTGCAAGAAGCGACGCTAGGACGAGTAATACCGCCCAAGCACGTGTTCCCGAAGCTCGTCGAATTCACCAGCGGTGATCGCGGCGCGAATCTGGTCGACCAGGCGAATCACGAACCGCTCGTTGTGAATGGTGCACAGCGTCGAGGACAGCATCTCCTTGGCCTTGAACAGGTGATGGATGTAGGCCCGCGTGTAGTTGGCGCAGGTATAGCAGTCGCATTCGGCGTCGATGGGCGTGAAGTCGCGCTTGTAGCGCGCGCCGGTGATGTTGTAGCGGCCCGTCGCCGAGTACACCGCCGCATTGCGCGCCACCCGCGACGGAGACACGCAGTCGAACGTGTCCGCACCCGCCGCCACCGCGGCGAACAGATCGTCGGGCTCGCTGATGCCGAGCAGATGGCGCGGCTTGTCGTCGGGCAACTCGTCGGTGACCCAGCCGACGATGGTGGCGAGATTCTGCTTCTCCAGCGCGCCCCCGATGCCGTAGCCGTCGAAGCCCCGCCCTTCGGAGTCGACGATCGACACCAATCCGCGAGTCGCCTGCCGACGCAGGTCTTCGTACTGCGCACCCTGCACCACGCCGAATAGCGCCTGCGACGGCTTGTCGGCCCGCTCAGCCGACAGGCGTCGATGCTCGGCGAGACAGCGCGCCGCCCAGTCGTGGGTGCGTTGCACCGAGCGTTCCTGATAGCCGCGGGTGTTCATCAGAGTCGTCAGCTCATCGAACGCGAAGATGATGTCCGCGCCGAGCTGGTGCTGGATGCCGACCGACACTTCGGGAGTGAAGCGGTGTGTCGATCCGTCCCTGTGCGACAGGAACGTCACGCCGTCGTCGTCGACATGGGCCAACCGTTCCTTGCCCTCGGCGATCACGTCGTCGGCCTGGACGCGCCCGGTGTCCATGGACAGCACCTTCTTGAACCCGACGCCCAACGAGAGCACCTGAAAGCCACCGCTGTCGGTGAACGTCGGGCCCGGCCAGTTCATGAAGGCGCCAAGGCCACCCGCCTCGTCGACGACGTCGGGTCCCGGCTGCAGGTAGAGGTGGTAGGCGTTGGACAGAATTGCCTGTGCGCCAACGCTCTTCATCGACTCGGGCAGCACCGCCTTGACCGTCGCCGCGGTTCCGACCGCGATGAATGCGGGCGTGTGGATGTCGCCGTGCGGGGTGTGGATGACACCGACCCGGCCGGATCGCCCCGGCAGTTCAGCCTCGACTTCGAAGAAGTTCTGGGACGGGGTGTTCACCGCTGTAGATTCTCACACCATGCGCGCCATGCCTGCGACGCATCACACGCACAGACGCGCAGACGCCCTATCCAGGGAACGCATCGTCGACGCCGACGTGGAACTCCTCGACGTCGGTGGCGAGGCTAGCCGAGAAAGCGCACGATCGCCGCGGCGAGCTCCTCCCCGGCGTCCTCCTGAAGGAAGTGCCCGGCGTCGCGGATCACGGGATGTTCGATGCCCTGCGCGCCTCGCATCTGACTGATGAAGATCGGGCCCATCGCCCCGGTGATCGGATCACCGTCACTGAACGCGACCAACATCGGAGTCGGGCTGTCGCACAACGCCTTCCAGGCCGCGCGATTGGCTGTGCTGGCGGGATCGTCCGGCGCAGTGGGCACCAGGCCCGGCATCGCCCGTGGGCCCGCACAGTAGGAATCGTCGGGGAACGGCGCATCGTAGCCGGCGCGGACCGCGTCGCTCATCGGCCGCGCGCACCCCGACTGGACGAACCGTCCGATCTCGATTTCGGGCATTCCCTGGATCGCCTTGCGGAACTGCCACCAGATGTCGGGCATCGGCAGGTCCCCCGTCGGCAGACCGGTGTTGGCGACGACGATCCGCGCTACGCGGTCGGGGTGTTCGGCCGCAAGGCGCAGACCGATGAGGCCACCCCAATCCTGGCCGACGACGGTGACTCCACGCAGGTCGAGTTCGTCGAAGGCGACGGCACGCATCCACTCGACGTGCCGCGCATAACTGTGATCACCGATGCCGGTGGGCTTGTCAGACCGGCCGAAGCCGACCAGATCGGGACAGATCACCCGGTGGCCGGCCGCCGCCAGGATCGGGATCATCCGGCGGTACAGGTAGGACCAGGAAGGTTCGCCGTGAAGCAGCAGCACCGGATCGGCGTCGGCTGGCCCGTCTTCGACCCAGGCAACGCGAAGTCGACCGCCTTCACCGTCCGCGACGTCGCAGTACTTCGGCGAATACGGGAAATCCGGCAGTGCCGCGAACCGGTCTTCGGGGGTGCGCAACGACTCCATGATCGCGAACCTACCGCTGGGCGGTCGACCCGATCGCAGGATCGTTCCGATCCTGACAAAGGCGGGTGTACGCCACCCGATTGCCAACGGATGAGGGGAGGGTTTTTCGCGAAACCCCACGTCCGCAGGTGATGGGCGCTCCATACTGCGTTCGACGATCCGCTGATCTTGACGGGTCGCAAAGGACAAAAGGAGAACAGTGGTGAAGCAAAGTTTGCTGGTTGCCATCGGTGGCACCGCGATCGTCGTCGCCGGTCTGGCGGGCTGTTCGTCGGGGGACAAGTCTTCGTCGGGATCGTCCTCATCGAGCAAGAGTGAGTCGTCGTCGAGCAGCTCGAGTGTTGCCTCGTCGACCGCGGAAGCCGGTGGCGGTGGCACCACGGTCACCATCGACGGCAAGCCCAAGGACGTCGGCGGCACCGTCGTCTGCGCATCCATGGGCGGCAACGTCAACGTGGCCATCGGTGAGGCGATGACCGGCATCGCCGCCGTCATCACCGAAGGCGATTCGCCAACGGTCACCTCCGTAGCACTCGGCAACGTCGACGGCATCACCCTCGCGGTGGGTGGCGGCCAGGGCGACGCCACGGCCACCAAGGACGGCAAGAGCTACAAGATCACGGGCAATGCGTACGGCGTCGACATGGCCAATCCCATGCAGCCGGCGAAGAAGCCGTTCGAACTCGACTTCACCTGCCCCTAGGCACAGCCCTACAGTCAGAGGTACTCAATCAGCGGCGGCGCCCCGAAAGGGACGTCGCCGTTGGTCATTCGGGTGTAGCGTCCGAGCCGCGCAACGTCGCGCCGCACGACCCGGGGGTGCCGGTGAACCATCGCTTGCACAGGGCAGTGCTCGTCGCAATGGCGGCCGCCGGGTTGTCGGGCGCGCTGGTCGTCGGGCACGCGACGGACACCACCGCAATGGTGGAGCTCGCCAACACGGTGATCGGCATCGGCGGCAAGGACGACCCGACGAGTGTCCACGTGCCCGCAAAGCTGAACGGCACCGTCGTGCCAACGACGGGTGACTATCACTACTTCCCCGTGCTGTACCCCGCGAGCTTGGCGCTGGACAGCAGCCGCGACGTCGCCGTTCCCATCGTGCACACCTACGTGACCGACACCGGCAAGACCGAGGCGCACCTGGTCGTCGCCGGTTACTCGCTTGGCACCATGGCCGTCGAGCAGGAGAAGCGAAACCTTCAGCTGCTGCCCGCCGCCAACGCACCGCCCACAGAACAGCTGACGTTCGTGATGATCGCGTCACCGTTCGCGGCCAACGGGGGCATCTTCGGCAGATTCCCCGGTCTTGGGATCCCCGGCATCACCGCGGGAATGGGCGCGGCGCAGCCCTCGCGCTACGACACGACCTACAGCGCGAACATGTACGACACCTATGCGGACTTCCCCGCTTACTTCAACCCGCTCTCGCTGCTCAACTCGGCGCTGTCGATTCGCTACGGCCACCCCGACGCGTTCTACGATCCGCTCGATCCGGCCACCTCGTACGCCTACGCGACGACGGTCGACGACAACGGCGCCGGCGGCACGGACCGCTACAACCTGTACTACAACCCGCATCTGCCCCTGCTGGGCCCACTGCGCGAATTGGCGTCGCTGACGAAGACGACGGCCTTCGCCGAGCCATTGATCAGCGCACTCGAACCGCTTCTCCGCGTGCTGGTCGACATGGGCTATACCGATCGAGTGAACGCGAATCCAGCTGCCTCCGTACCCTTTTCGTTCATCACGCCGCCGGCGAAGGTCATCGAGGCACTCGCCGCACTGCCGGGCGCGGTGACTCAGGGCGTCACGAATCTGGTCTCTGGTGGCCACGCGACGATCACGCCACCCAATCCCATCAGCAACCTCACTCCGGTACCGACGGTCCCCTTCGCGGCGCCAGCGGGCCAGGGCAGCCAGGCGCGGATCGCGCTCGCCCCGACCCTCACGCCGGACCCGCCCAAGCCGAAGCCGAAGCCGGAGCAGGAACCTCTCTTGTCGGCGGCGCTGGTGTCGAAGCCCGACGGTTCGCCCACCTCGCTCCCGGCCGACGACGGGTTGCATCCGACGGTGACCTCGGACGGCAACAAGTTCACCCCGGGCACCGCAGGCTCCGTGACACAGAGGGCGAGCGCCGACGGCGCCACCCCGGTGCCGACGCCGACCAGCGCGACAGCTCCCGACACCGACACCACCGTTGGCGCCGAAACCGAGGACGAGACCGCAGCTGCCGCGTAACCGCACTTCTCAGCAGCCATTACTGTCGCAACGGTGAACGAGCCGCGTCTGAGAAGGGCGACCGAGGACGACGTCGACGGGATCGAACGGCTGGTGGTGGCGGCCTTCGGCAAGTACGTCGAGGCGATCGGCAGGCCGCCTGCGCCGATGACGGCCAACTACGCCGAACTCCTTCACACGTCGCGAATCTGGGTCATCGAGCAGGGCCGCGAAGTGGTCGGCGTCCTCGTCACACAAGCCAGGACCGACCACCTGCTGCTCGACAGCATCGCCGTCTCACCCACCGCGCAGGGCGGTGGCCACGGACGCACCCTGCTGGCACGCGCCGACGAGGATGCCCGCGAACTGGGTCTGGCAGAGATTCGGTTGTGCACCAACGCGGCGATGACCGAGAACCTGGACTTCTATCCCCGGCGCGGTTTCCACGAGACGGGACGCGGCGTGCAGGACGGATTTCACCGGGTGTTCTTCGCCAAGGCACTGTAGAGCCGACGGCCCCCCGTCACGCACGTCGAAAACCATCAAGGAGTGAGCTCGTGTCCATCGCCGTGACCTATACCGACAAGATCGCCGTCCTGAATCTCGGCGACGACGAAAACCGCTTCTCGCTCGGCTTCCTCGACGAGGTCAGCGGCCACCTGGACGACATCGCGTCCTCGGGTGCGGGCGGGCTCGTCACCACCGGCACCGGGAAGTTCTACTCCAACGGCCTCGACCTCGATTGGCTCATGGCGCACGGCGACCAGATGCAGTTCTACGTCGGCCGGGTCCAAGCGCTCTTGGCTCGCGTGCTCACCCTGTCCATGCCGACTGCGGCCGCGCTCAACGGTCACGCCTTCGGCGCTGGAGCGATGCTCGCGATGGCCCACGACTATCGGGTCATGCGCCTCGACCGTGGCTACTTCTGTTTCCCAGAGGTCGACATCCGCATCCCCTTCACCCCGGGGATGGCCGCCCTGATTCAGGCGAAGCTGACCCCCGCAGCCGCCGTCGCCTCGATGACCACCGGCCGGCGCTTCGGTGGCGCCGACGCGCTGCAGTTCGCCATCGTCGACGCCACCGCAGCCGAGGACGCCGTCACCGATGCTGCCGTCGGTCTGCTCGCACCACTTGGCGGTAAGGATGCAGGCACCCTCGGCGCCATCAAGAACACGATGTACGGCCCGGCGGTCGCGGCCCTGACCACGGGCGACGACTGATCACGGTGCTCAACTCGCCGGGTAGTCCCTGCGCAGCAGGTCTTGGAAGGCATAGGCGGGCACGCCGAGTGCGGCCGACAGGCTGACGGCGTATTCGCGGGCGATGGCCAGGCCGTCGATCTTCTCGTCGAACGTGCCGGTTAGGTCGATGGCAATGCGGCACCCAAAGGTATCGGTGATGGCGTCGTCGTCGACCTTGGCCTCGACGACACCAGCTGGCAGGGGCAACGCGGCGACCGCGGCCCGGACGTCGTCGGCCCGGGCTCCCATCTCGACGTAGACCGACACGAATGCATTCATTTGGGTCAATCATCCCGCGCGACAGGGAAACCCGCCAACTTCTCAACCTGCCGGTTGCATTCTGTTCACCTGACGGTCACGAGATCACAGCGCCGACGGTCGTCCGAAGCGCGCCCGCACCCCCGGTGAGTAGAGCGCGCGAAGATGCTCCCCGGTCGGCTCCACGCCGCCAGCCGCCACCAAATCGTCGTCGAGCGCGAGTACGTCGGCCGAGTGAAAGGGGAACGGCACGTGCGCGTTTGGTACCCACCACGTCCGGCCGCCCTTGCGGGTGTGCGCGCCCCATCGTGCCGTCAGCCAAATCTCCAGCGGGGTCGGCTCGACGACCTCGCCGACGTCGACGGTGACCAGGGTCCGCGGCCCCCGCCGCGGCAATCGTCGGACGCTCGCGTAGGACAGGCGCGTGCCGTCACGGGTCAGCCGCATCTTCGCCCAGGTGTACGGCACGCCCATTCCGATCCGGGTGGCAGGCACGACCATCAATCGCGACGTCTCCAACGATCGAAACAGGACGCCGTGGCGCCCCGCGTCGTCGGTCGAATAGAGCCGGACGTTGGTCTCGAGGAACCGTCCGAAGTAGGGAATCGGGCGCCCAACGCCCAGTGTCACCTCGCTCATCGCGAACGGGACAAGGCCGACGTACGTCGTTCCGTCGGTGAACACGTCGGGACGGGTGCCCGGCGGGTACAGATGCTCGATCGCGCCGGGGGCGACGGGCCAGTGCAAGAGGGTCAGGTCGCGCCAGTACTGATGCGTGAAGACGGGTCGCGGTAGTTCCGGCGCGGTGATGGCGAAACCATCTGGCAGCTGACCGGGCACGGGGTGATCGTGTCACGTCAGCCCGACGCTGCGTTTCGGAAATGTAACCGCCGGGCAATTGTCAGCTGTGACGATCACTGCAACCACACCACGTAGCGCCACCCGTCGGGTATCCGAGGTCTATTTGCCGCAAGAGGATTCGCATCTGTTGATCTCCGCGCTGGAGCAGAACCTCGAGGTGGCGGGCCGTTCGGTACTGGACTTGTGCACCGGGACCGGCGTGGTCGCGATTGCCGCCGCCCGACTCGGCGCGAGCAGTACGACGGCATGGGACATCTGTCCTCGGGCGGTGCAATGCAGCCGCGAGAACGTCGCTGCCGCAGGCGTTGCCGTAGAGATTCGACACGGGTCGTGGGCGCAGGCACCCGGATCCCAGCGGTTCGACGTCGTGCTGGCGAATCCGCCGTACGTGCCCGTAGGGCCGCAATCCTCGACGGTCGACGGCCCGACGTGGGCGTGGGACGCGGGGCCCGACGGCCGCCTCGTCATCGACCCACTCTGTGCTACCGCGCCCAGCTTGTTGAACCGCGGCGGAAGCCTTCTGTTCGTTCAGTCGGAGTTCTCCGGAACCGAAGAGTCGTTGGCTACCCTTTCCGCGGCTGGCCTCGTCCCGACTGTGGTTGCCCGCCAACGCATTCCCTTCGGCCCAGTGATGACCTCGCGCGCGGAGTGGCTGGAGCGATCCGGCCGGCTGCCGGTGGGGTGCCGCGAGGAGGAGCTGGTGGTGATCCGTGCCGACCGGAGATGACGTCCGCACGGTGCGACTCACCGACGGCGGCCCGATGATGGTGCAGGGACCCGTGCGGGTCGAGACGCCCGACGGCCGCACCGTCGAATCGGACCGCTTCATGGTGGCGATCTGCACCTGTCGACGCAGTAAGACCTACCCGCTCTGCGATACCAGCCACCGCAAGAAGTGCCGCACCGGCAAGGGCTCAGACCAGCGGTCGCCGTAGCGAGCTGAGACCAGACACCCAGCTCTTCGTCATGTGAGCCGCCAAGCGCTCCTCGACGAGGTCCAGTGCCCGGATCCCGAAGACGACGTCGCAGTCCAGATGAGGTTCGTCTTCGAGCAGGGCGCCGACGACGTCCGCCCGCACCACTTGCTCGTGGACTGCGTCTGCCTCGACGTGCTCGGCGTAGAACTGCACGCAGGCCGGTGGTGCCCCGAGACGTTCCAACGCCTGAACCAGGCGGCGCGAACCCGGGGGCGAGGTGATCTCCGTTGCGGCGAAGTGTCCGACCGCCGCACCCCGCCAGCCCCGGTGCAGTCCGAACATCGACATCAGGTTCACCACGGCCAACGATTCGGCCGGAACATGGTTCAGATAGCCGAGGTAACTCGAATCCAGCCCTGCGGCCCCCATCAGATCGGCGAACAGGCGCTGGTGCATTCGGTCGCCGCGGCCCGCGCCGTACTCGTCGAATTCGATGGCGACGAACGACGCCTTCGCCGGACCGCTCAACCGCGGGATGAGCCAGGCGTGCGGGTCCGCTTCCTTGAGGTGGTAGATGGAGCGGTGCACGAAGTACTCCTGCATCTGCTCCCACGTGCCTTCATCCCGGAGGAAGTACGACAGGCCTTCGCCGTCGACGGGCTCCACCGACAGCGCCGCCATCTCCTCGAATGCGGTCGCGGACTGCCCAAGGCGCCCCACGTCGCCCACCAGAGCACTTTCGAAGGCGGCCTCGAGATTGGCGCGTAGGTGCAGCAGGCCCGCGTCCCACTCCCACCGGTCGTCGACGCCGGCGAACCCGCTGTAGTGCAGTTCGTAGAGCACGTATAGCGCCAGCTGCAGGTCGAGTCCGAACGGATCGGCTCCGCCGATCGGGGCGTCCACTCGGACGAGTTGGCGTCGAGGCGGTCGCCCTGCGACGTTCTCGATCACTGCGGCCGACAGCGGACCTGCAGGGCTCGGCAGTGGAGGTTGACGACGAGAAGATACGGCGGCCACGTTCGGGGTTTACCCCCCGCCCGCTAACACAAACGCTCGGTGCGAGCTGCCCCACACCACCGCCGCTTCACGATTACCGCACTGCCCGATGGGTACGCAACAGTCAGGTGCACCCCGCGCCGCGAAGTCCATCAAAGCCGAAGGGGCAATCCAATATGACTTCTACCAGTACCAATACCTTGATCGCACAGCTCCGTGCCGTGCTCGATCTGACCAACACCGAGATCCAGGTCGCAGAGACCCGGGTGGCGCAGGCCCGCACCGAAGCGGTCAAGCGCGAACTCACCAAGAACGCCGCCAACGGGCGGGCCCGGGCCGAATCGATCGAGAAGGCGATCCGCGACCTCGGCGGACATCCCGACGTGATCGGCCCGTTCTTCGGCCGCGCCGCTGCAGCGGTCAAGGCCCTCACCGAACAAGCGCAGCCGTTCGACGAGGCGCTTCTCGGCGATCTGGCGCTGGAACACCAACTGTTCGATCGCGCCCGGTACGTGAAGGCACTGGCGGTGGCGGCCAAGAAGGCGGACGTCGAAGCGCTTGCGACCCGGTTGATCACCGCCCACGAGGCGACCATCGAATGGCTGACCACCGTCCTCGCCGAGGACGCCCTCGGTGGCCCCGCTGCGCTGCGCCGCACCCCGATGCAGGCCGCCGCGGGCACCGCTGTGCAGCTGATCAACGTGCCGGTGAACTGGTCGGTGCGCAGCCTCGACAAGGCGGTTGAGGCGGTGCGGTCCACCCCCATCGCCCTTGGCGAATTGCTCAACCGCGGCAAGCGAGTCGGCGACGTCGCAGCCAAGACCGTGGCGGCATCCCGAGACGCCGCACTGGAGACCGCCGAGAAGGTCATCCGTGACGGTGGCGCCGACCAGGTTGCCGACGTGCTGCACTCGGTGCGGAGCAACACCGGTGTCCTGGACCCGACCGAGCTGCCCGTCGACGGGTACGACGAACTCAACGTCAACGAGGCAGTGGCCGCGATCAAGGATCTGGGCGACCCGGCCGACGTCCGGTCGATCCTGGCCTACGAAGAGGCCAACAAGGCGCGCCACGGCGTGGTCTCGGCCGCGCAGACGCGCGTCGCCCAGATCGCGCAAGAGGTCATCGGCATCAGCTAAATCCCTACTGGCTCAAGCGAATACCTCCGCACGCCGCGGGGGTATTCGTTCATGCAGAGAAAATGCTTGGCGCCACCGCCTGCGAGGTCGATACCGTCATACGGTGCCCGGTACGAAGGAATTCAGCCTCATCGTGTTCGTCGGCCCGACGGGCGACCACAACGACCGAGGGATGGCGGGCGCCTCGATCGTCGGACGAGAACTGAGCCGACGCCTCGGCCTCGAGCCGATCCTGATCGGCGACCCACGACCGGCGGCGTCAGAACCATGGGACGTCGCACTTCCCAGCGCCCTCCCCGGCCTCACCGAGTTGAAGCTCGCGCACGGCGCCGCCCTGGACGGCGACACTGTCCCCGTCCTGGCCCTGTCACGGTGTGCGGCATCGTTGGCGACGCTGCCGAACGTCGCGGCACACCGACCGGACGCGGTCGTGGTGTGGTTCGACGCGCACGCCGACCTGAACACCCCGGCCACGTCGACGACGGGCTACCTCGGCGGGCTGGTTCTGAGCGCAGCCGTCGGCTGGTGGCAGTCCGGTCTCGGATCCGGGCTCGCGCCCGAACGCATCGTCCTTGGTGGGAGCCGCGACCTCGACGCGCCCGAGCAGAAGCTGGTCGACGAGGGAACCGTCAAGCTCGCCGCGGGTCCTGACCTGCTCGGCGCGCTCGACCGGTACGTCGGCGACTCGCCCGTCTACTTCCACCTGGACTGCGACGTTCTCGAACCCGGCACGGTTCCCACCGATTACCAGGTGCCCGGCGGTCTCGGCCTCGACGATCTCGCAGCAGTGGCTCGCCGCCTGTGCCACAACGAGATCGTCGGCATCGAGATCGCCGAATTCGAGGCGGCGGCCGATCCGACCGACACCGCCGACTACGCCGGACCACTCTTGGACGCGCTGTCACCGATGATGGCCACCGGTAGGTTCGGCGACGGGTAACGTGCCAACCTCTGGCAGGAAGTTGAGGTGAGTCTGGTGAGCAGGTCCATCGTCGCAGCCGCTCTCGCCGTCGCGGCGGCGTTCGCCTTCGGCGCGAGCGGTACCGCGAACGCAGCACCCGTCTTCGACGTCGACGCCTACACCGAATGCACCGCGACGACGGCACCCGGTCCCGACCAGGACTTCGACGGCGTCGTCACCACGTGTTGCGCACAGAACGCCGGTGTTCCCGCGCCGACGAACTACGGGATGGGCTGCGTCGCTCCGATGGACGGCACATCGGCCGACGAGCGACCCCTCATCGTCCTTCCGATGCGACCCGTCCCGCCCGAGAACGCCGACGCCGACTTGAACAAGCTCATCGACATGCCCCTGCCAGATCCGCTGCCGTAGCACCGAACTCACCCGCCGACCGCGCTCGTGTCGAACGCATTCTGCGAGTAACCCCGCAACCAAGCGGGCAGTCGGCGACTGGTAATCAACCCGCAGGATCGGGCGGAGGCGGCGGCAGGATCAGTCCGGGCGGCGGCGTCGGGCCGTCCGCCGGGTCCGGCAGGAACTGGACGGGGCCTGCCGGGATGACCGTCCCAGGGGGCGGCGCGGTGCCGGGCAGCGGCTGCCCGAGTTGCTCCTGCGGCATCTGGCCCAGCCCACCGTAGGTCCTGCCGTCCCTCTGCAGGTCGATCCAGCGGCCGAACCAGATTCCCTTTCGGACGTCGTTGTTCTCGTCACCGGGGGCGACACCGAACTGCTGTCCCTGCCCTGGCGCCGAAGGCACGTCGTTGAGCTGCTGGGGGCCGTAGGCGTTGTTGAACACGTTCAGGTTGGGCACCACCCCGGTGCCACCATTGGGCGCCTCGGGAACCGGGTTCTGGCCGAGGACGGTGTCACCGTTCAGTCCGACGATCGGCGGCGCACCCAGGGTCCCAGGAAGCCCTGGCGAATTGCTCTGTGCGAGCACGTCGAGCCCGGCAGGACCCAGCTGACCCATCATGGGCACCGTGGGCCCTGGCGGGGGAGGTGGATCCCCGGGAACCAGTGCTGGATCGGGAGCCGGTTCGTCGGCGACGGCGGTCGCCGGGAAGGCGACCGCCACGCCGATGGCGAGCAAGCCACACGTTGCGGCGACGATCCGATTTCGGTCAATCATTGCCAATACCTTCGCTTTTGGTGTGGTTGCAGCCAACACGAACTGACGTCAGACGGACTTCGTGATGCCGTAGTACGCGACCACGTCGTCGGTGTCGGTCGTGGAGCTGGTCAGCGTGGCGTAGGACCGCAGGAACGACTGACCGACGCAGCCGTCCACCTTGATGTGGGTGTCCTTGAGCGTGACACGCACCGGGGCGGACTTGAACGTCTTCTTGTCGACCGTGACCGTCGAGACCGTGCCCGGCTTCGGGTGGATCTCGATGGTGCCCGAGAGCGGGGCACTGACGCTGGCGATGCTCGTCAGGCCGTTGGCGAGGCCGACGCTGATGCCGGCCTGGCCGATGAGACGGACCTGGCCGAGCTCGATCCCGCAGCCGATCTGGTAGCCCGCCTCCAGCGTGCCGCCGCTCAGCGTGGTCTTGCCCTTGCCGGTCACGGTGCCCGTGAAGGTTCCGCCGACAAGGTACTCACGCGAGGAGAGCGCAGTTGTCAGTGGCGCGATCGGCAGTTCCGTCTCATTGGAGGCCACGACGGTGAGGGTCCAGCCGTCTGGGGTGGTGACGACGCCGGGGTCGGCCGAACCGACGACCCCGTTGTCGGGCGGCGGGCCGTCGTCGCCGGGATCGGCGAGCGCGAGCGGCGAAGCGCCCATGGAGAACAGCAGGCCAGCCGTAGCCAGCAGGGCAACACGATTCAACATTGCAAAGCCTTTCAAGTTTGGTGTGGGCGGCTGGCTGCTAGACGGACTTGGTGACGCCGAGGTAGGTGATGACGTCGTCGGTGTTGTCGGTCGAGCTCGTCAGTGTGGCGTAGGAACGGATGAACGACTGACCGGCGCACTGATCGGTCTTCACGCGCACGCCATTGAGCGAGATGCGGGTCGTCGTGCCCTTGAAGGACTTCTTGTCGAGCGCCACGGTGGTGACGGTGCCTGGCTTCAGGTACACCTTGCCCTGCAGGCTGAGACCACCGCTGAGGGTGGGCAAACCAGCCGGGACGGTGATCCCTGGCGTCAGCGATGCGCCAGGG
>NZ_JAVRQA010000194.1:0-11052 GCF_032161845.1 Mycobacterium sp. | reverse complement strand
CTGGCAACCCGGGTTCGCGGCGTTGTGCTTGTCGATGGCGAGTTGCACGCCGTTCTTGATGTTGATGCCCAGCGCGGCGTCGGGTCCGTTGAGGGCACCCGCCATCGCGATCGACACCGGCGGGCAGGTCGCCTTTCCGTCACCGGTGGGGTCCGCGGGCGCAGCACCCGAGGCCGCCTTGACTTCGGCGCCGTTCTCATCGATCTGCACTTGCTCGACGATCTTCAGATTCGACGACGACCCAGAGCCGCTGTCCCCTGCCGGCGCCGACTGATTGCAGCCAGCGATGCCCAAAACGAGCAAGCCGGTGCTTCCAAGAGCAAATGCACTACGTGCCATGCGACCGCGCACGTCTCACCTCCGTGTCAACGTTGTCATTGGCACCGACGACGCAGGTCACGTCGCCCGGAACGCCGATGCTTCGGGTAGAACATAGCCAACACATCGCGCCGGTGCGTGATGTTGACGAACGCGGACTGAGTGTCGCCTGTGTCATCGGGCGAAATCGCGCGTCAGGAAACCCAGTTGTTACGACTCGGGCCCGTCAAGAGTTTCGAGAACGACCTCGGCGACGCGCCTCATGGTGGTGCGCCGATCCATGGCCGCGCGCTGAATCCACTTGAACGCCTCTGGCTCCGACATCTTCTGCTTGGCCTGGAGCAAACCCTTTGCGCGCTCCACCAGCTTGCGGGTCTCGAGCCGGTCCGACAGCGACGCGACTTCCAATTCCAACGCCGAGATCTCGCCGAATCGACTGACCGCCAACTCGATCGCCGGAATCAGATCGGTGATCGAGAAGGGCTTCACCAGATACGCCATGGCGCCGGCGTCTCGGGCCTGCTCGACGAGCTCGCGCTGTGAGAACGCCGTCAGTATCAAGATCGGGGCGATGCGCTTCGTCGCGATCTCGGCGGCCGCATCGATGCCGTCGCGCCGAGGCATCTTCACGTCCATGATCACCAGGTCGGGTCGCAAGCTCTCGGCAAGTTCCACCGCCTCCTGGCCATCACCGGCCTCGCCGACCACCTCGTAGCCCTCCTCGCGCAGCATCTCTGCGAGATCCATCCGAATGAGAGCTTCGTCTTCGGCAATGAGCACACGGTGCGGCGTAGCGGCGTCCGTCGTTGACCCGGTCATGGACACATTGTCCCGTGAGTGGCGCAGATCAGCGACCGCGGGGCCGTGACGGGCCTTCGGGCCGATCCTCTATGGTGGGGAACCGCACCGCGAACGCCCTCGTATCCCAATTGGCAGAGGAAACGGATTCAAAACCCGTGCAGTGTGAGTTCGAGTCTCACCGAGGGCACATAACAGCTATTTCGCTGACCACCGCGAGCTACGCTCGGCCCGTGTCGGCCGTTGGGGGCAGTGGGGCGTTGAGCGGCTCCCGGTCGCCCGCCCGACGGTCCAACTGCCTTCCCACGGTTGCGATCGAGACCCACCTTCGCGGCCGCGTTCAACACCGGGCCGAGAGCACGGCACGCCAGATGCGCGTGCTTTCGGTGACGACGCGGATCGGTGCCGTCGTCAGCGTGTTCTTCGGTGTCCAGCAACTTCTGATCACCACGGACGGGCGATGGCTCGGCTACCTGAATCTCGTCAGCGCCGTGGTATTCCTACTGATCCCCCGCCTGTACCGATACGGCGACCTGCTTCCACCCGTCGTGTTCTACGTCGTGGCGTACGCGGTGATCACGGCCTCCACGACATACGTCGGGAGCGCGGGCGGCCTGCACTTCTACTTCCTCGTCGCGGCCGCCATCGCCGTGCTGGTACTCGGAATCGACCGCATCAGGTTGGCCTCGCTGATGGCCGTGATCGGCGCGGGTGCCGTGATCGCGCTCGAACTGCTCGTCCCCCACAACACCGGCACCCAGCCCGACTGGGCGTTCGAGATGGCCTTCGTCGTCAACACGATCGCCGCGTGGGTCCTGGTGGTGGCGACGGTCTGGTACGCGCTACGCGAGACGGCTCGCGCCGAGGCGGCGATGGAGTCCGAGTACCGACGGTCCGAGTCGCTGCTCGCCAACATCCTTCCCGCGTCGATCGCCGAGCGACTGAAGGATCCGGCCCGCCGAATCATCGCCGACAAGTACGAGGATGCGTCCATCCTGTTCGCCGACATCGCCGGCTATACCGAGCGCGCGAGTGACACCGCACCGGCCGACCTGGTGCGCTTCCTGGACGCGCTGTACACCGATCTCGATGCCCTCGTCGACCACCACGGCCTCGAGAAGGTCAAGACGAGCGGCGACTCGTACATGGTGGTCAGCGGTGTCCCAGAACCGCGCCCAGACCATCTCGAAGCCCTTGCCTGCCTGGCTCTGGACATGGCCGAGGCGGTGTCGGGCCTCGTCGACGCCAGGGGACGCGCGGTTCCCCTTCGCATCGGCCTAGCCAGCGGTCCCGTCGTGGCCGGCGTCGTCGGGGCCCGCAAGTTCTTCTACGACGTGTGGGGCGACGCCGTCAACGTCGCGTCGCGGATGGAGTCGACGGACGTCGAGGGCCGCATCCAGGTGCCCAACGAGGTCTACGAGCGGTTGAACGGTGAGTTCACCTTCGAGGAGCGCGGCGAGATCGACGTCAAGGGCAAGGGCCTCATGCGGACCTGGTATCTCGTCAGCCGACGCCCCTAGGCCTGCTGCTCACGATCGTCCTGCTGTGCCAGCAGTCGCGCATAGCCGGCTCCCATCCACAGCAGCGCCAGACCCACCACGATGAAGACCACGACGCGGAAGATGCCGTCCAGCGTTCCGAGGTCGAACAGAAACAGCTTGGCCATGGCGGCCGCCACCAGTGCCATGCCACCACCGATCGGCAGCGAGCGCTGCGACCGCGAAACCCTCGCGGCGTAGCGGAATACTGCTGCCGCCAACGTAATCCAGCAAATCGTCGCCGCCACGTGCCCGGCGAAGAATCCCTGGACCTCGCCGCCGAGCAGCACGCCGGCCGTCACGGCGAACATGGTGATTCCGTAGAGCGCGACCACCGCGGCGGTGGCCCACGACCAGTCCGCGGGCCAGGACCACGCGATCGCGACGGCGCACGCCACTACCAGGAGGCTGGCGATGAGCGTCGACACGGCGATCGGCGTGGTCAGTGTGGTTGCCGCGACCAAATCGGTCAGCGGAGCGTAGCCGAGATAGAAGGACCCACCCACGACGCCGAACCCGAGCGCACACCAGCGTGCGACCCGACTGCGTCGACCCGCGACCGCCACGACCACGGCCATCGCCAGAAGCACCGGCCCGGCGACCGGGCCGTCGAATGCGACCGTCACCGCGATGAGCGCGGACACGGCGGCCAGGGCACCCCAGATCGTCCGAACGCTGGCGGTGACCATCGTCAGGCGACCGGCGGCCACCACGATCCCCAGCAGCAGCGCCGACAACACCGCAGCCATCAGCGCGGCGGCGGTTCTTTCGACGGCGATCGACGCCGCCAGCACTGGCGCGGTTCCTGCCGCGCTCAGCACTGCCATCGCGGCCGAATTGCTGCTGTGCGGCAACAGGATCAGAGCGCTACCGATCGCGAGCGCAGCCGCCAGCGAGCAGGCGACCGCAAGGAGGGGCGACCGCGTGGAGTCGAAGCTCACCACCGCCAGCGCGACGAGCAGCGGCAGCGTGCTCACCGCCACGCGAGCCGCGTGCATGCCGATCCAGTCCCTGCCCAGCTGGATGGGCACCGACGCAGCGCTCAGCGCCAGCATGAAGCCGACCAGTAGCAGGGTGACTCCGTCGGCGACGACGGGCGCCAGACCGATCATCGGGACCAGCACGAGCAGGCCTAGATGCTCGGAGTCCCAACGGCGCGACAACATCAGGCCCGCGACGGCGACGGCCGCCGCGATCAGCAGACCGACGGGCGCCGACACCCAGTGGTAGATCGTGGTCACGGCGATGACGTCGATGTAGGCGGCCGCAATACCCGTGGCGGCCAAGGCAATCGCGCCGACCCGACCACCCGGCCGATTGACGAGTCGCGCCGCCACCCCCACCAGTACCGCCGCCAGGGCGGCACCGGCGAACACCCGGAACTCGGGACGCAGGATGCCGGCCTGGGCCGCGAGGACGAGTAGGAGTGCCACCCCGACCAATGTGACGGCGACCCCCGCCACCGCGAGGGCCTTGCCGATCCAGCCGTCCGAACGCGGCGCAACCGGCGAGACCGGTTGAGCAACCGGCTGAGCAACCGGCGGCGCAAGCGGCTGTGCCACCGGGGGTGGTTGCCAGTATGGGGCGGCTGGCGCCGGTCGCTCGGCCACGATCCGCTCGAGCTGACGCAAGTCGACCGATGCGCGCGCCAGATACGCGGCGATGGCGGCGAAGTCGGACGACAACCTGGCGATGATGGCCTGATCCGGTTCGGTCATGGCGCCATCGTGGCATCATCCGCGGACGATGGGATGAGTATTACTACCCGTCGAGGCCGTGTTCGATCGCGTAGCGCGCCAACTCGACGCGGTTGGCCACCTGCAACTTTCGAAACGTTGCCTGTACGTGGTTCTCCACCGTGCGATGGCTCAGGGACAGCTGCTCGGCGATCTGCCTGGCCGTCAGACCCTTGGCGACGTACCTCAGTATCTCCGTCTCGCGCTCGGTCAGACTCGGGACCGAATCGCTGGCCGGCGAGCGCGCGATGCGCCGGTACTCACCGAGGACCAGCCCCGCAAGACCTGGCGTGAAGACGGCACGGCCCTCGCCGGTGGCCCGAACCGCCTCCGCGAGTTCACCCTTCGACGCGCTCTTGACCAGATAGCCCGTCGCTCCGGCCTTTACCGCGTCCAGCACGTCGTCGCGTTCGTCCGACGCCGAGAGCACCAGGATGCGCGAGGCGGGCGACACTATCAGGACCTCGGCGGTGGCGCCTGCGCCGTTGCCATCCGACAGGCGCATGTCCATCACCACCACATCGGGTTTGACCACCGCGGCGCGGCGCCGGGCCGAACCGACGCCGTCCGCCGTGGCGACGACGGTGAACCCCTCCTCGGCGAGGTCACGGGCGACCGCGTCGCGCCAGATGGGATGGTCGTCGACGACCATTACGGTGAACGTGGAATGGTCAGTTCCCACTCCGTCCCCCTTCCTGGTCCCGTGTTCAAGCGTGCGGACCCGCCGAGCCAATTCATCCGTCCGACAATCGATTTCGAAATACCAACCCGACCCTCGCCGGCGGCTTCCTCGATGCGGCCGGCAGCGATCCCCGGCCCGTCGTCGCGAACGCTGACCACGATCGAGTCTTCCAGGTCCTCGACAAGCACGTAGGCACGGGCGTCCGCGCCTGCGTGCGCGACGACGTTGTCCAGCGCATTCCCGACCGCCGCGACGACTTCCGCGGCCACGTCTGCGGACAGCATGACCGGATCCGGGGGCAGGCTGACCGACACCCGATCGGAGGCGCGACCGCGCAACATCGGAACCAGGTCGGCCTCGGCCCCCTCCGGCACCCGCGCGCCCGCGTCGCTGACCCATCGCCTCAGCGCGCGCTCCTGTTCAGCCGCCAACTCTGCGAGCTCCGTTGTCGGACCGCCGATCTCACGTCCGCGCCGAGCGACCAGAGCCAGCACCTGGAGCGCGCCGTCGTGAACTTCCCTGGACAGCCGTTCCCGCTCCTCCAATGACGCCGCCAGTCGAGCCGCCCTCTGCAGCTCGGTGTGTGCGCGCCGGGCGGTCTGCGCCGCCATGCCGATCGCCAGGCCGACGGCGAGTTCGATCACGACGGTGGCGTTGCGTCCGACGTCGATGCTGACATAGCCCTTGAGCACCGCACTGGACGCCGTCACCAACAGCCCGGTCACCATGCCACCGATCGGGCCGAGCAGGATCGCCGCCGAGATCGTTGCGTTCGTGGCCCACAACGTCGTCGGCCAGGACTGGTTGTCCAGTGCCCATTGATTGGAGGCGACGATCTTCGTGGACAGCATCAAAGCTACGACCACCACGACCTCGGTGCCCACCCAGGCGATTCGCCTGCCGTAGCCGTGAAGGTAGGCCGCTGCGCAGGCGACGCTCCACGAGATCAGGACCGCGAACAGCGCCCACCCGATGGCGTGGCGCTCGAGGCTGTCGTTGATCGCGATCTGGAAGCCCAGCGCGTAGAGACAACTCAGCAGTCGGAAGACCTGCGCCGCCCGCCAGAGTGGGGTGGCTGGATCGGGTTTCGGTGCCGCCGGCATGCCCCTACTACATCACCTTGGACAGGAAGGCCTTCGTGCGTTCTTGTTGCGGGTTGCTCAGAACCTCACGCGGGTTGCCGCTTTCGACGATCACGCCGGCATCCATGAACACCAACTGGTCGGCGACCTCGCGAGCGAAGCCCATTTCGTGGGTGACGACCACCATCGTCATCCCCTCACTGGCGAGCTTCTTCATCACGCCGAGCACCTCACCGACGAGCTCGGGATCGAGCGCGGAGGTGGGCTCGTCGAACAGCATCAGCTTGGGATCCATCGCCAACGCGCGCGCGATCGCGACCCGCTGCTGCTGACCGCCGGACAGTTGGGCCGGATAGGCAGTTGCCTTCTCCGCCATCCCGACCTGTTCCAGCAGGTCCTTCGCCCGCGCGATCGCGACCGCCTTCTTGACGCCCTTGACCTGAATGGGTGCCTCGATGATGTTGGCCAGCGCCGTGCGGTGTGGGAACAGGTTGAAGTGCTGAAACACCATGCCAATGTCGCGGCGCTGCCTGGCTGCTTCCCGAGGGGGCATCTCGTAGAGCTTGTCGCCCCGCTCCCGGTAACCGATCAGGTCGCCGTCGACGTGCAATCGGCCGCCGTTGACCTGCTCGAGGTGATTGATGCAGCGCAGGAACGTCGACTTGCCGGATCCGGAGGGACCCACCAGGACCAACACCTGGCCTCGCCCGATCTCCAAGGTGACCCCCTTGAGGACCTTGAGAGCGCCGAAGTTCTTGCAGACGCCCTCGGCCTTGACCATCGGCGTTGTCATGTGTGGCCAGCCTCTCCGAGGGTCTGCGCGTCGGCGAGTGCTCCGAGCTGTTTGGCGGTGAGCTTGCGGGAGGCCCCCCTGGAGAAGTATCGCTCCAGGTAGAACTGACCGACCATCAGGATGCTGGTGATGAGCAGGTACCACGCGGCCGCCACCAGCAGCAGAGGGATCGGCTGGAAGAGCACCGCCGAGATGTCGCGCTGACGCCCGAACAGATCGAAGGTGAAGGGTACTGCGGCCACCAGCGACGTCGTCTTGAGCTGGCCGATGAACTCGTTGCCGGTCGGCGGGATGATCACCCGCATCGCCTGCGGTAATACCGTGCGCCGCATGGTCATCAGCCAGGACATGCCCAGTGCGGTGGAGGCCTCCGACTGCCCTTCGGGTACCGAGCTGATGCCGGCGCGGATGATCTCCGCGAGGTAGGCCGCCTCGTTCAAGCCCAACCCGATGACTGCCAGGAGAAAGTACAGCGACAGGTTCTGGATGTTGAAGGTGAAGAAGGTCGGCCCGAAGGGGATGCCCAGCTGAATGTTCCTGTAGATGGTGGGAAACAAGCCCCAGAACACCAGCTGCACGTAGACCGGGGTGCCTCGGAAGATCCATAGATACACCCAGGACACCGAGCGGAACACGGGGTTGGGTGACAGTCGCATCACCGCCAGGAGCACGGCCAGCACGATCGCCAGGATCATCGACAGCACGGTCAACTCGAGGGTTACCACCATCCCCGAGACGATCCGTTCGTCGAGGATGTACTTGCCGAAGGTGCCCCAGCCGTACGCCTCATTGGTCGCCGCGCCGTACAGGAACAGCGCGACGAGGATGACGATGACGATCGCAGTCACCCACCGCCACGGATGCCGCATCGGGACGGCATCGATGGTGGCGGGAGAGCCCGTTGGCTCCAATTGGCTGCGAACGTCAACGCTCATGGTCTATTCCGGCGATCAGCTGGTCGCGCCGTTGATGACCGGCTTGTCGATCATGCCTTCCTGGACACCCCAGTTCGACGCGATCGTCTTGTAGTCGCCCGACGTGATGAGGTGCTCGAGTGCCTTCTGCAAAGACGCCGCGAGCGGGGATCCCTTCGCGACCGGCCAGCCGTAGGGGGCCGAGTCGAAGATCTCGCCTGCCTGCTCGAGCTTGCCGTTGCTCTGCTTGATCGCATAGGAGGTCACCGGGGAGTCCGCCGACATCGCGTCGGCCTGGCCGAGGATGACGGCATTGGTGGCCTGGTCCTGGCCGTCGAACTTCACGATGTCGATCGCCGGCTTGCCTGCGTCGGTGCAGGCCTTGCTCTTGGCGGGCAATTCGTCGACTTCCTGCGTCGTCGTGGCCTGCACCGCGACCTTCTTGCCGCACGCGTTCGCGGGGTCGATGGTCGAACCCTTCGGCTTGGCCCACAGCGAGCCCGCCGAGAAGTAGGTGACGAAGTCGACGGTCTGCTCGCGCTCCTTGGTGTCGGTGAACGAGGACATTCCGACGTTGAAGGTGCCGCCCTGGATCGACGGAATGATCTTGGAGAAGTCCGCCTCGCGGTACTCGGCCGTCAACCCGAGGGTGGAGGCGATGGCGTTCATCAGGTCGACGTCGAAGCCGATGATCTTGCCGCTCGGATCCTTGAACTCGTTTGGCGTGTAGGGCACGTTGACGCCGACGATCAACTTGCCAGAGGACTTGATGTCCTCGGGAACGGTGTTCGCGATGTCGTCGACCTTCGCTGCCTTGGCGGCCGTGGTCTCCGTCGTCGGCCCCGTGGTGTCGGTGTTCTTGGTACACCCCGACAGGACCAGCGCACCCGACACGGCAATCACCGCAGCACCGCGCCACCAGCGTGAGCTCGCTCGGCGGTCTTGAATTCCAGCTATCACCTTGTCACTTCTTTCTGCATCGGGTCGCCTTCATTCATCACGGGCGACGACGTCAGGAACACTAGCGGGATGGACGCGCCGTAGTAGGTGAAACTTAACGCTGGTCGTCGATCTGCGCTGTACGAAACGGCAACGCGGTGAATCAAGGCGTGGCAAAAGCTTGCTGTGCGACACTTCGGGAATGACCACCCCCACTGTCCCAAGTCTGTTGCCGCACCTGTGGAAATCAGCCGCCGTATCGGGTCTGCTGGCGATCGTCCTTGGTGTCGCCATCGTCGCGTGGCCAGGGATCTCGATTGCGATCGCCGCCATCTTCTTCGGCGCAGGCCTGCTGCTGACCGGAATTCAACAGGTCTTCTTCGCCTTCAGCCTCGACGTGTCCGCCGGCGGACGGGTGCTGCTCTTCATCAGCGGCGCCGCGTCGCTCATCCTCGCGATCATGGCCTTCCGTCATCTTTACGACGCAGTGTTGTTGCTGGCCATCTGGATTGGGGTCGGCTTCATCTTCCGCGGTGTTGCGACGACGGTGTCCGCGATCAGCGATCCGACGCTTCCTGGTCGAGGCTGGAACGTCTTCGTCGGCGTCATCAGCCTGGTTGCCGGTGTCGTCGTGCTGGCCTCGCCGTTCGACTCGATCGGCACCCTGGCGTTCGTCGTCGGCATCTGGCTGATCGTGATCGGCGTGATGGAGGTCGTCTCGGCGGTCGCCATTCGCCGGACGACCCGCCAGGTGCACTCAGGTCTCCAAACCGGAGCGCCAGTGCACGAGTCCATCGATCCCACGCCGGAGAAGTCCGAGGAAGCCAGCAGCTAGACCATCCTGGGCTGTCGCCGACTTATCTACTACACTATGTCGTAGATACTGCCGGCAGCCCCGGGGAGATGGTGTGAATGGACGCGCTCGACGTATCACGGTGGCAATTCGGGATCACGACGGTCTACCACTTCATCTTCGTGCCGTTGACCATCGGACTCGCTCCGCTGATCGCCGTCATGCAGACCGCATGGGTGATCACCGGCAACACCGCCTGGTACCGCCTGACCAAGTTCTTCGGCAAGTTGTTCCTGATCAACTTCGCCCTCGGGGTGGCGACCGGCATCGTGCAGGAGTTCCAGTTCGGGATGAACTGGAGTGAGTACTCCCGGTTCGTCGGCGACGTCTTCGGCGCTCCGCTGGCGATGGAGGGCCTGGTCGCCTTCTTCTTCGAGTCGACGTTCATCGGGCTGTGGATCTTCGGCTGGACCCGCCTGCCCCGACTGGTCCATCTGGCATGCATCTGGATCGTCGCGGTCGCCGTCAACGCCTCGGCGTTCTTCATCATCGCCGCCAACTCGTGGATGCAGCACCCGGTGGGCGCCCGCTACAACCCGCAGACCGGGCGAGCCGAGCTGACGAGCATCGTTGCCCTCTTCACGAACAACACTGCCACGGCGGCCTTCTCGCATGCCGTCTTCGGGGCCTTCCTGACGGCGGGAACGTTCGTCGCCGGCGTCTGCGCGTGGTGGCTGGTGCGCTCCAGCGGCAGTGCCGGTGCACACGACGAAGAGGCCCGCACCATGTACCGGCCCGCCACGATCCTCGGCTGTCTGGTGACGCTCATTGCGGCGGGTGGGTTGGCTCTGACCGGCGACGCCCAGGGCAAGCTGATGTTCCAGCAGCAGCCGATGAAGATGGCCTCGGCGGAATCGTTGTGCCACACCGAGACCGATCCCGACTTCTCCATTCTCACCGTCGGCACCCACAACAACTGCGATGCCGTCAACCACCTCATCGAGGTGCCCTACGTCCTTCCGTTCCTTGCCGAAGGGCGGTTCGACGGGGTGACGTTGGAGGGCGTCAAGGATCTCCAGGAGAAGTACCAGGCCAAGTACGGAGCCGGCGACTACCGGCCCAATCTCTTCGTCACCTACTGGTCCTTCCGCGCGATGATCGGATTGCTCGCCGTACCGGTGCTTTTCGCGATGGCGGCCCTGTGGTTGACCCGCCGCGGGCGCCTCCCCCACCAACGCTGGTTCAGTTGGCTAGCACTGCTGACGCTTCCGACGCCGTTCCTGGCCAACAGCGCGGGCTGGGTGTTCACCGAGATGGGCAGGCAGCCGTGGGTGGTTGCGCCGAACCCGACCGGCGATCAGATGATCCGGCTCAACGTCGCCGACGGCGTCTCGCACCACTCCGCGGGCATGGTGCTGACCTCACTGATCGTCTTCACCGCGCTCTACGCCGCGCTCGC
>NZ_JAVRQA010000193.1:0-3458 GCF_032161845.1 Mycobacterium sp. | reverse complement strand
GGCTTGGCGAACATCGCACCGTCCTCGAGGGGCAGCGGGGCCATGATCTTGCCGAGCAGCGAGAAGTCCATGTCGTCGGGAAGCCCGGGCCCGACACTCTGCTTCGACTCGCCGACTCCGTCGGTCATCCCCGACGAGATCGATCCCGGCTGCACGCTGTTGAACCGGATCCGCTCCTTGCTGAATTCCAGCGCCAGGGCGTGTGTCATCGCCTGAATGCCGCCCTTGGACGCGGCGTACGCCGACATGTAGGGATGCGCGAAGCTCGCCGAGGTGGAGCTGAAGTTGACCACGGCGGCTGCATTGCCCTGTCGCAGTGCGGGAATGGCTTCTCGCGTGACGAGGAACGTCCCGATGAGGTTGACCCGCACCACCTTTTCGAAGTCGGCGAGTGTGGTGTCGGTGAAGTGTGATGACCGCAGGATGCCCGCGGCGTTGACCAGGGTGTCGAGCCCGCCCGCCGTGGCAACCGCTTCGGCCACCCCGGCCTGGACGGAGGCCTCGTCGCCGACGTCCATTCGCACCGTCGACAATCGTTCGCCGTAGGCATCGGCCTTCGCCACGGTGTCCTTCAGTCCGGACTCGCTGATGTCGGCGGCGACGACCCGGCCCCCCTCGTCGAGGATGCGAAGGACGGTGGCCTGCCCGATGCCGGAGCCGCCGCCGGTGATCAGGACGCGACGGTCGGCATAGCGCTGTAGTGAGGAAGGCATGGGCCGAATGATGCCCCTCCCGCGCCTCGGTGTCAGGCGGTCTCGCGATCAGCCATGTGCAGAGCGGCGAGGTGGCTGAACAACATGGACGCGCCGATCGGATTGCCGCCGCCGGGATAGGCGGTGCCGCTGACTGCCGCCATCGTGTTGCCTGCCGCGTAGAGCCCCGGTATCGGTCGCCCCGCGGCGTCGAGGACGCGGGCGTCACAGTCGGTGCGCAGACCGCCCTTGGTGCCGAGGTCGGAGAGGCCGAACGCGGCGGCGTGGTACGGGGGCCGTCCGATGGGCACCAGCGGGGAAGCGCCTCCGGTGAAGGTGCGGTCGTAGGCCTCGTCGCCTCGACCGAAGTCGTGGTCGACGCCGCCCGCCACCAACTCGTTGAAGCGCGACACCGTGCCAATGAGATTGGCGGGCGGCGCCCCGATGGCGGCCGCGAGGTCGTCGAGGGTGTCCGCGGTGTGCCACAGTCCGGCGTCGCGGTAGCGCTCCGGTTCGACCATCGACACGCTGGTCGACTTCACCGGCGGGATCCCGCCGTCGGCATCGTCGTAGACCATCCAGAACGGTAGTTGCATGGCGCCGGAGGCAATCTGCGCGACGATTGCACGACCCAGCCTGTCGTAGGGCCCGGATTCGTTGACGAACCGCCGCCCCTCGGAATTGACGAAGATCCCGCCCGTGAACCACAGCGAGAAGGTCGACCGGCCGTCGGGGTGCGTCAGGCCCGGCGACCACCACGCCTGATCCATCAGGTCGACGGCAGCGCCGATGCGGATGGCCGCCTGATGTGCGGCGCCGGTGTTGCCCGGCGCGCCCATCGAATCCTCGGAACGCCCCGGTACGCCGAAGGTTTCGCGCATCTGCGGGTTGTGCTCGAATCCGCCGGCGGCGAGCAGTACCCCGCGGCGTGCGCCGATCCGCACCCGCTCGCCGTCGCGGACGACGACGGCTCCAGTCACGGCGCCGCTGTCGTCGACGACGAGGTCCGACAGCGGAGAGTCGAGGTGGACGGACGCGTCGGGGAAGCGGCGAAGCGCGGCCAGGAAACGGCCGATCAGGGCGCGGCCGCCGGTGAGGAGTTCCGGCGCTGGCACCCCGAGCCGTTCGTTGTCGAGCGGTCCGCGTACCCGCTCGGCGTAGGGGCCGAGGGCGTCCGCGGGCAGCGCCCTCGAGACGATGTGTCGCATCCCGTCCAGTCGGGCGCCGGGCACGCTACCGAAGTAGTCGGGCCATGGCAGAACCTTGAATGCGAAGGCGTCATCCTCCTCGAGATACTCGATCAGGTGCGCGCCGCCGTTGACGTAGGCGTCCTGTAGGTCACGTGGGGTGCGCTCGCCGACGACGGCGTGGAAGTAGGTGAGGGCGTCGTCGATCGTGTCGTCGACGCCCGCGCGGCGGAGCACCGGATTGCACGGGAACCACATTCCGCCGCCGCCCGAGAACGCCGTGGTCCCACCGAACTTGTCGGTCGCCTCGACGAGCGCAACGGACAGGCCCTCGCGGGCAGCCGTGTAGGCGCCGGTGATTCCGCCGCCCGAGCCGACGACGACCACGTCGACGACCTGGTCCCAGTCGGCTGATATCTGAGTGGTCACCGCGAATCCCTAACTCCGGAGGGTGAATCCGGCATCCAGTGGCCACGACGTGCCGGTGATGAACGCGGCGTCGTCGGAGACCAGCCATGCCACCGCGGTGGCGATCTGCTCGGGTCGCAGCAGGGCGATGGGGAGTGCGTTCAGCTGGCTGGCCAGCCAGGGGTCACCGGCCGCGGACAGCTTCATCGTGGTTTCGTTGATGATCATGTCGGTCGCCACCCCGCTGGGATGGATCGTGTTCACCCGGATCGAGTGCTCGGCGAGTTGGTCAGCCCAAACCTGCATCAGCGCCACCAGGCCGCGTTTGGAGGCAGCGTAACCCTGGACACCGGCCCGGTCGGTGCCGGAGGCCCTGATTCCCTGCGTCGAACTCGCCAGCACGATCGAGCCGCCGCGGCCACCGGCGATCAACGCGGGGATGGCGGCTTCCACGGTGTTCCAGGCGCCGATCAGGTTGACCTCGACGACGTCGCGGAACGCTCGAGCCCGCTCGTCGGTGTCGCTGACCCTGATGATGCCCGCGTTGGCGATGACGATGTCGAGGCGTCCGAACTCCGCGACGCCATCTGCGACGGCCAGCTCGACGGCTTCGGGATCTCGAACGTCGACCTGGCGGGCGAGGATCCGACGACCATGGCCCTCAACCAGTTTCACGGTCTCGGCGAGGTCCTCGGTGGTAGCACCGGGGTAGTCCGTGGAGTCGAACTCGGCACAGACGTCGATGGCGATGACGTCGGCGCCCTCGCTGGCGAGCTTGACGGCGTGCGCTCGGCCCATGCCGCGGGCGGCGCCGGTGATGAAGGCGACCTTGCCGGTGAGGGTCGTCATCGTCACTCGCCCTTCGGAAAGTTGACGTCCTTGGTGACCGACTCCCACTCGTCGATCGACGCCGAGAAGGCTGCGAGCTTGTCGCGCACCGCCTTGAGCACGTCGCGGCCGAGCAGAAGACGCAGCGGCGGCTCGTCGAGTGTGGTCACCATGAGCACGGCCTCGGCCACCTTGCGGGGATCACCGGGCAGATGGTTGGCGAACTCCTTGATCATCGTCTTGCGGGCTCCCACGTTCTCGTCGTAATCGCCTATTGGAGTTGATGACTCCCACATCGACCGCGCTGCCCAGTCGGTGCGGAATGCGCCGGGCTCGATCGCCG
>NZ_JAVRQA010000192.1:0-9338 GCF_032161845.1 Mycobacterium sp. | reverse complement strand
TGCGTCGCGGCGACATCATCATCGAAAGATGTGCTGGCCTGGACGTCCGGTTCGGTCATCGTCATGTGCATCGCTCCTCTTTGAGCCCGTTTCCACTGATGGTGCGAGTGTATGGCGCTCGTCGCGGGTTGAGATTCGAATCGTCATCTCACCGGGGCGAACCGATCCGCTTCGTAGCTGGCGGTTATCGAAATGATGCACCCATCCCAGGCGTCTCACCCCGTCCTCACAGGTCCGTCCACGGTCCGACTGCCTAACTGGCAGTGTGACAACGACATTGGAACTGCCCGTTCCGGCTAGCGGCGAAACGGTCGAATCCACCGCCTCGCGACGGTTCACCCGCCAGACCTGGGACCGCATCGGCTTCGGCGCCCTGCTCATCGCCACGTTGGTGATGTACCTGTGGAACATCACCGTCAACGGGATGGGAAATCAGTTCTACGCGGCCGCCGCGCAGGCCGGTTCGAAGAACTGGGAGGCGTTGCTGTTCGGCTCGCTGGACACCCAAAACTTCATGACCGTCGACAAACCGCCCGTGTCGCAGTGGGTCATGGGCCTGTCCGGCCAGATCTTCGGGTTCAGCAGCGCCAGCATGTTGATCCCCGAAGCTCTGATGGCGGTCGCCACCGTCGCACTGCTGTACGCCGCGGTTCGCCGGATCAGCGGACCGAACGCAGCACTGCTCGCCGGGGCGGCATTCGCGTTGACTCCCGTCGCGGCGCTGATGTTCCGCTACAACAATCCCGACGCGGTCATGGTGCTGCTGATGATGGCCGCCGTCTACTGCGCCGTGCGGGCGGTGGAGCACGCCAGCGCCAGGTGGATCGCACTGGCCGGCGTAGCGCTTGGCTTCGCGTTCCTGGCCAAGATGCTCGAAGGCATCATGGTGATGCCGTCGATCGGCCTGGTGTATCTGATCGCCGCGCCGACCACCGTCGGTAAGAGGCTGCTGCACCTCGTCGGATCGCTGGGCGCGTTCCTTCTCTCGGCGGGTTGGTACGTCGTGCTGACGCTTCTGTGGCCCGCGTCGTCGCGGCCCTACATCGCCGGCTCGACGGACAACAACTTCATGAACCTGGTCCTCGGCTACAACGGCTTCGCCCGCGTTCTCGGCAGTAACTCCGCAGGCAAGAACAACTTTCAACTCAACCCCGTGATCGGCGCGGCGGCGGACACCCCGTTCGAGGTCAATCACGGCCATCACGGTGGCTTCGGCGGTCTCGGCGGCAACTCGCAAGGGCTGACCCGGCTCTTCACCGGTGAGTTCGGTTTCGAGATCGGCTGGCTACTGCCTGCGGCACTGCTCGCCCTTGCCCTGGTGTTGGTCTCGCGCGGCCGCGCGCCGCGGACCGATTTGGCCAGGGCGGGTGCCATCGTGTTCGGGGTCTGGATGCTGGTCGACGGCCTGGTGCTCAGCTACATGAAGACGATGGTCCACCCGTACTACTGCCTCTCCTTCGTGCCCGCCGTCTGCGGCATGCTAGCGATCGGCGTGCACGAGATGTGGGGACGACGAGATTCCTGGTTCGGCCGTGGCGGTCTGGCCGCGATGATCGTCGGGACCGGGATGTGGAGTTGGTGGATTCTCGGTCGCAACGGGGACTGGTTCCCGGCCCTGCGCTGGACGATCCTGGCGGTGACCGTGGTCGCGACCGTCGGCCTCGTCGTTTCGTTGGGATCGACGACACGGCGGCGGTTCGCGGGTGCGGCGCTGGCGGTCGGCTTGATCGGTGCGGTGCTCGGCGCCGCCGCCTACTCGGTCGCGACGATCGGCCAGTCCCACAACGGTGGCATGGCCATGGTCGGACCGGCCCAGGAGGAGGGACACCACGGCGGGGGTTGGGGGGAGGACGCCGACAACGCGCAGTTGGAGGCCATGCTGCGGGCCACCAAGACCGACTTCTCCGCGGCCATCGACCGGTCGAATGCCGCGGCAGGTCTCGAGCTGTCCACGGATACCGCGGTGATGGCCATCGGCGGGTTCGGTGGCAGCGACCCGGCGCCGACGCTCGGCGAATTCCAGCAGGACGTCGCCAATCACCGGATCGGCTACTACGTCGCGGCCACCGAGAACCACCGGCCCGGTGGATTCGGCGGCCGGTCGGCGCACACCGACATCGCCAAGTGGGTCGCCGCCAACTTCACGCCGACGACCGTTGGGTCCGACACCGTGTACGACCTCACCGCGCCGGCGACGTAGCCGTTCCTTCCAAGGCCACACGGCCCCGCCCTGATGGCCGACCGCGCGGTTTCATCCGCGACGCGCCGCGGAAGGCGTATCGATCCGCACGGCCGGCGCACCCCGCTCCGTATCATCCCTCGCATGCCCTTAGTCGCCGGTGAGACGTTCGCCGGATACACCATCGTGCGAATGCTTGGCGCGGGCGCCATGGGCGAGGTGTATCTGGCCGAGCACCCCCGGTTGCCGCGTCGCGATGCGCTCAAGGTGATGGCGGTGAAGGTTTCGACCGATGCCGAGTATCGCGAGCGCTTCAATCGCGAGGCCCAGAACGTCGCCACGCTGTGGCACCCCAACATCGTCGCCATTCACGACCGAGGCGAGGACGAGGGGCGGCTGTGGATCGCGATGGACTACGTCGAGGGCACGGATGCCGGTCAGCTCCTCCTCGAGAAGGAGTATCGCCGCGGGATGCCCGCCGGCGACGTGGTGCGGATCATCACCGAGGTCGCCGACGCGCTGGACTACGCCCACGATCGCGACCTGCTGCACCGTGACGTCAAGCCCGCGAACATCCTGTTGGCCAACATGGACTCCGACCGGTGGCGGGCGCTGCTGGCGGACTTCGGGATCGCGCGTCGGGTGGACGACGCCAGCGGGCTGACCGAGACCAACATGGCGGTCGGCACGGTCGCCTACGCCGCGCCCGAACAGTTGATGGGTCAGACCCTCGATGGTCGGGCCGACCAATACTCGCTGGCGGCAACGGCATTCGAGTTGTTGACCGGCGCGCACCTGTACTTGGACCGCAATCCTGCCGTCGTGATCAGCCAGCACGTCAGCGCCCCGCCACCGGCGATCGCGGATCGCAGGCCCGAACTGTCCGAGCTGGGTCCCGTGCTGTCGAAGGCACTCGCGAAGTCACCGGCCGACCGTTTTGACAGTTGCGCCGACTTCGCCAATGCCCTGGCTCGGCATCTCGACGGGTGCGCCTCCGACGTCGACGACACGATGCTGGCGCGCCCCTCCGCGTCGCGGCATCCTGCCGGGCGAGCAGCCAAGGGCCGGATGCGGTGGCTGGGCGTCGCTTCCGCGATTCTGGTTGGGCTGCTGCTGGTCGGAGGCGTCGTCGCAGGCATCCTCATCGCACGTCATCAGAGCGAAGCCGTTGCCCAACCGTCGCCGTCCTCGCCTGCGGTGCCGGTGGTCCTCGTCGGCGCGGACTGCGAAGTCCTCGGCGCGGCAGGGGTCTCCGCCACCGGCGAGAAGGCCTACTGCGCCCGCCTGCCACCCGCGAATACCGTGATGTGGTCCCTGGTTTCGGGTGTGGTGCCCTCGCCCACCGTCACCGCGGGGCCCAACGACCAGGTGTATCCCGCCGGCATCGAGGAGCAGGTCGCCGTCTGTGTCCAGCAGACCGGGAAGTCCCGCGTCGAATGTCGCGAGGACGTCCGGCGCGGAAACCTCTATGGGCCTGCGTAAGCCCGGTCCGTCGGCTTAGGGCAGGGGGCCGACGGCACCTTCGGCGGCACGGACCAGGGCGCCGGAGCGGGCCAGCCCGACGACCGCCGCGATCTCCGGAGCCAGGAAGCGATCCGGGCCAGGCCCTTCGACGCGCTCCCGCAACGCGCCGATCACCGCGGCCGTGGCGGGTGACGGCGTCAGCGGGCGACGCATGTCCAAACCCCTTGCGGCGGTCAGCACTTCGATCGCCAGAACCGTCGTCAACCCATCGACGGCGCGGCGCAACTTGCGGGCCGCCTGCCACCCCATCGAGACGTGGTCTTCCTGCATGGCCGACGACGGAATCGAGTCCACGCTCGCCGGATTGGCCAGTCGCTTGAGTTCCGAGACGATGCCGGCCTGCGTGTACTGGGCGATCATGTGGCCGCTGTCGACGCCGGGATCGTGGGCGAGGAACGGGTTGAGGCCGTGGCTGCGGTTGACGTCCAGGAACCGGTCGGTGCGTCGTTCGCTGATGCTGGCCACGTCGGCCACCACGATCGCCAGGAAGTCGAGCACGTAGGCGACGGGGGCGCCGTGGAAGTTCCCGTTGGACTCCACGCGGCCGTCCAGGGTGACCACGGGATTGTCGATCACACTAGCCAGTTCTCGCTCGGCGACCATTCGCGCATGCGCGGCGGTATCCCGTGCCGCGCCTGCCACCTGCGGTGCGCACCGCAGCGAGTAGGCGTCCTGAACGCGCGTGCAGTCGGGGGTCTGGTGGCTGGCGACGATGGCCGAGTTGGCCAGCAGCCGAGTCATGTTCGCCGCGGCGACGGCCTGGCCGGGATGTGGGCGCAACTGCTGCAGGTCGGCGGCGAAGACGCGGTCCGTGCCGAGTTGGCCCTCGACGCTCATGGCGGCGGCGACGTCGGCGAGTCGCAGGAGGTCGTCGAGATCGGCCAGCGCGAGGATCAACTGACCGAGCATGCCGTCGGTGCCGTTGATGAGGGCGAGGCCTTCCTTCTCGGCCAGCGTGACGGGGGACAGGCCGTGTTCGGCAAGGGCGTGGGCGGAGGGCTTGAGTTCACCGGTGCGGGTCCGCACGTACCCCTCGCCCATCACCGAGAGCGCCACGTGCGCCAGGGGCGCCAGGTCGCCGGAGCAGCCGAGGCTGCCGTATTCGTGCACCACCGGTGTCAAGCCGGTCGAGATCAGGTCCGCGTAGGCCTGTGCGGTGTCGCGGCGGACCCCGGTGCGGCCGCTGGCCAGTGTGGACAGGCGCAGCAGCATCATCGCGCGGACGACCTCGCGTTCGACCTCGGGGCCCGAGCCTGCGGCGTGCGAGCGAATGAGGCTGCGCTGCAGCTGAGTACGGCTCTCCTTCGGGATGTGTCGCGTCGCCAACGCGCCGAAGCCGGTCGAGACGCCGTATACCGGAGTCGGGTCGTTGGCGAGCGCCTCGATCTTGTCGCGGCTGGCGTGGATGGCTGCGGCGGCCTCCTCGGAGAGCACTACCTTGGCGTCCTCGCGAGCGACTGAAACCACGTCGTCGAAGCTGACCGGTCCGATCCCGACGGTCACGGTCATGGGCGGCGACTCTCCTTTGGCTGGCGGTGGTACTCCGAGCCAACCGTAGTCTCGACCCCCGCTCTAGGAGGCTGTCTCGGCTTGCACCAATGACCAGTAATCGTCTTCGCGCACGGTCAGCTCATTCGACGTGATCGCACCGAAGGCGGCGGCGTCTCGGATGAATCGTGCCGGCGCGTCTGGTCTGGCGTCGGGGCCCTCCAGGCGAAAACAGCTTGGCGCGAGAGGCCCGAACAACAGGGCGCGACGCAGTTCCGGCCAGTTGTCGAGGTTCGGCTCGACACCTGCGGCGCGGGCAAAGGTCAGCGCCGCAACGTTCATTCGGGTCTTCTGCGGCGTTCCTCGCCTCGACCGGTAGGCGGCCACCGAACGTCGCTGGTCGGTCTCGCTCGGCGCCGGGATCGCACCGCCCCAGACGTAGGCGATCCACCGGGCTTGTAACTCGAGCGGCACGAAGTAACCGCCGGACTGATCCCACATTCCCATCAACGCCAACCCGGGCAGATCGGGGTGAAAGGTGTAGCGGTCGGCGTCCAAATGCGCGGCGTCCAGCTCGACGAGCGCCCTGATGTCCGCACTCAGGAATGGCAGGCTGAGGTCGAACCCGGTGCCGAATACGATGCCGTCGAAGTCCTCAGCGCTCCCGTCGGCAAAGCCGACCGTCGTGCCCGCCACCGAAGTCATCCACGGCCGCACCGAGATCCGGCCCTCCGCGACGAGCGGCAGGTACTGCTGGCTAAGCGTGACACCGGCGGCGAACAAGGACGGGTCGGGCGCCGGTGCGCCGTACTGCTCAGGACTGCCGCCCGCCTCGACGACGATCTCCTTGAGCTGGCGGTCGATCTCTGCCGCGGGCAGTGCCTCGGCGGCGAGCACGCCGTATCGCGTGAAGATCCGATGGTCGGAGGGGACCCCGGCGGCGAACTTGGGCAGAACGTAACGCTGGCGCCGCTGGGTGACGACGACCCGCGAGGCGCCCAGCTGGGCCAGTTCGGCCGCCACCTCAAGCGCGCTGACCGCGCAACCGGCGACCAGAAACCGCTTGCCGAGAAGGGAATTCGGCCTCCGATAGTCGTAGGTGGTCGACAGCCCCGCCGAACCGCAGAAGGTGGGCAGACCTGTCACTTGCGGGATCGCGGCTTCGTGGAACCTCCCACTGGCCACCACCACCCGGTCGAATCGGTCCTCGGCACCGCCGTACCGCAGCACCCACCCGCCGCCGGCCCTGGACAGGTGTTCGACCTCGGTGCCGAATCTGATTCGCGGGATCAGGCCGAACGTCTCGGCGTATCGATGCAGATAGTCGAGGACGTCCCTGCTCGAGGGAAATACCTCGGTGCTCTGCGGCTCGAGATCGCTGAACGCCGTCATGACGCGACTGGTGTTGGTGTGCATGCCCGGCCACACGCCGCTACGGCCGGCGAGTCCCGTCCATTGGCCGCCGAGTACCGGATTCTGTTCGAAGATCGTCGGCTCGAACCCCTGCGACAACAACCATCGCGCTGCGACCAGGCCACCGGGTCCGGCCCCGATGACGGCGACGCTTCCCGTCATCGGGGAACTGTCGCACGACGCCCCGACCTGCCGCGCGCATTCGGCGTCGGAGGGAAGCCCGAACCATTCGAGAGCGGCGACGTGCGCGCCATTCGGCATTTGCTTTATCGTGTCGCTGTGCCGGAGATGGATCGTCGAAACCTAATGTTCCTGTCGGGGCTGGGCCTGCTGGCCGCCGCGATCCCGCTTCCCGTGGCCGGCGCGCAGCCGTCGGGAACCCGGACACCACCCCTGGTGCCGCCGCCGCAGACGGCTGCGCAGCCGTTCCTCTTCCACGATGAGTTCGACGGACCCGCGGGTTCGGCACCTGATCCGGCGAAGTGGATCGTTTCGACGGCCCGCGAGACCATCAAGAATCCGGTGTTCTGGGATCGCCCCGAGAACATGGGGCAGTACCGCAACGACCGCCGCAACGTGTTCCTCGATGGCAAGTCCAACCTGGTCATTCGCGCCACCAAGGAGAACGGCAAGTACTTCGGCGGCAAGCTCACCGGCACCTTTCGCGGGGGCATCGGCCTCACTTGGGAGGCGCGGGTGAAGTTCGACTGCCTGACGTTGGGGTGCTGGCCCGCATGGTGGCTGCTGAACAACGATCCCGTTCGCGGCGGTGAAGTCGACCTGGTCGAGTGGTACGGCAACGCCAACTGGCCGTCGGGAACCACCGTCCACGCTCGTCTGGACGGGACGTCGTTCGCCACGCAGCCCTTCGACGTGGACAACGCGTGGCACGTCTGGCGCTGCACGTGGAATGACGGTGGAATGTACTTCTGGCGGGACTACGTCGACGGCGCCGAACCGTACTTCACCGTTCCGGCCAACTCCCTCGACGACTGGCCGTTCAACGACCCCGGCTATCAGCTGTCGCCGATGCTCAACCTTGCCGTCGCGGGCTCGGGCGGTGGCGATCCCACGGGCGGCACCTATCCGGCGGACATGCTCGTCGATTGGGTGCGCGTCTGGTGACCTGCGCGCACCGGGTTGGATCGACGGCCTGGTGGCGCGCTGTGGGAAGAATCACCACGAGGGATTTCCTAGCGGCTTCGGAATAAATCGAACCTTCTCGTCGTCGTTCTCGTAGAACGATTAGTGAGCTTTAGAGAAGGAGTGTCCTCATGAGGTCAAGTAGCGCAAGGACGTTCGCCGCCATCGCCGGAGGCGCCATGGTGACCCTGGGAATTGTTGGGGCGACCCTCGCCCAGGCCACACCGGGGGCGGTCGCCGACTCGGAGATGTCGACGGGTACCACCAGCACCGTCACCACCGCGCCGACCGCGCCGCCAATCCCGATGGCGGTGCCCGGCATCAAGGGTCCCGCACCGCTTCCCGTTGAAGAGCAGGGTCTGCCGGGCTAAGCAAGTCTCAGATGCATAGGTTTGACTATGTAGATGAGGGAGACGTGAAGTACGGGAATGGCCCCGACGTCGACTGACGTCGGGGCCATTCTTTGTCGGTACGCCATGTCCGCGTGGACTTCCTAGCCACTTCGCAGCCTTCTCACAGCAAGGAGCGGCTCCGGTCTTTACTGGGCATCTACATAAGTATCGTGATATATATCCAAGGTGGAATCCGTGGAATCTTCCCGACTCGACGACGGCGGTGACCCCATCGGCGAAGTGATCGATGAGGCGATGGACTTGACCGTGCGTCACCTGGCCGACCGCACTGGACTAAGTGGCAGTGCGGCAATGCTTTTGAATCGGCTGGTGCACGAGGGGCCGGCCCGGCTCACGACGCTGGCATGCCTGGAGGGCATCTCCCAGCCGGCGATGACGCAGATGATCCAGCGGCTGGAGCGGCAAGGGCTAGTGGAGAGATCCAGCGACCCCGACGACGGCAGGGCCGCGGTCGTGGCACTCGCAGCCGACGGGCAAGTCAAGCTGGCACAGCGCCGAGACGGGCGCCGCGCGCGTCTCGCCGACCTGCTGAACACGCTGTCGTCCGAGGACGAATTCTCCCTCACGCTGGCCGCCCAGGTCGCGCTGCCGATCCTGCGCCGTCTCAACGAGAACGCATCGACGGCGGCCACGGGTCGGTTGAGCGCGATCGAAGCTCACTGCGCCGAACGAGCGCCATCACTTGAGCAGCTGCAGGGAGGTAAGTCGTGATGTCACAACGACATTCGAATGGGCACTCGTCGCTGAGGCGGATGGCCGTTGCGGGCTTGGCGGTCGCCGCGACGGCAACGGCGTTGGCTGGCCCGGCGGCCGCCGACGCCACCGATGACTTCCCGATCCCGCATCGGCTGATCGTCACCAAATGCGATGCCGAGCAGTACCTGCAGGCGGCCAGGGACACCAGCCCGGTGTACTTCGAGAGGTACATGATCGACCGCAGCAACCGACCGGCCGACGTCCAACAGCAGGCCTTCGACCGCATCCACTGGTTCTTCTCCCTCGACGCGGTCGGCCGCCGGCAGTATTCGGAGGACACCGCCACCAACGTCTACTACGAGAACGTGGCGACGCACTGGGGCAACTGGGCCAAGGTCTTCTTCAACAACAAGGGCGTCGCCGCCAAGGCCACCGACGTCTGCATGAACTACCCGGCAGGCGACATGTCCGTCTGGGACTGG
>NZ_JAVRQA010000191.1:0-26089 GCF_032161845.1 Mycobacterium sp. | reverse complement strand
AGCAGCTTGACCTGGGCGTCGGTGACGGAAAACCAACCGACGCGGTCGATTTCGGGAAACTCCTTGATCTTCCCCGACCCCTTGGGCCACTCCAGTTCGAACGTGTTGCTGACGCTGGCGGTGATGTCGAGGTCGGCCTCGACGGCGAAGGCGGTGACGATCTTGCCGCCGGATTGCTTCACCGGCGGCAGGGCCACCCGCGGTCCGTCGGGCACGGGAAGGCCGAGTTCCTCGACGAACTCCCGTTGCGCGGCCGTCCACGGATCCTCGTCTTCGGTGTACTCGCCCTTCGGGATTGACCACGCAGCGTCGTCCTTGCGTGCCCAGAACGGACCGCCGGGATGGCCGATGAGGACTTCGACTCCCTCAGCGCCGATCCGGTAGAGCAGAAGGCCGGCGCTCATTCGCGGCATGGCCTACCACTCCTTGAGCACGCGCAGCTTGTTCGCCTTGAGGACGGCCTCGCGTCGCAGCCGCTTCAGCTCCGGTTGAAATGGGTTGTGGTCCTGGAGGTTTAGTGGGAGGACGAGGGCGGCAGTCAGTTCGTCCTCGAACACCCATGGCTCGGGCTGCACCACCCAAGAGACGAGGGCGTTCTCACTCATCCACTGGTTGAGGACGGCTTCGCCGCCCGCCAGGGTGATCTGTCGACCCGAGCCGACGCGACGCAGTTCGAGTCCGAGTTCGGGAGCCAGCAGCACGCCGAGCGTCTTGCGCAGTGACGAACCGTCGGCGCTGCCGCGCGCCGCACCGAAGTGATAGCGGATCCGCTTGTGCAGGTCCTGGCTGACCGGTCGCTTCCCGCTCGCCGGCGGCGGGGTCGGACTGATCCCGACGTGCAGCAGGGTCAGGCCGTCGCGCACCTCGCAGCCCGTGGCGTCGACGGCCGCGGGCAGCGTGCGGAACCACCATCCGTAGGCGCCGGGAGCGTGCGGGACCGGGCTCGGCTCGGTGAGCGCTTGCTCGCGCGTAAATCGCTGCGCGTCAAGAAATCCCGCGAGGGTATTCGAGTTCTGGGCTTCGGACATACTTCTCAGCCTTCCACAGCCCGATGCCAGCGATATTCATAGGGTTCGAACGGTAGGGGTGTGCAAAACTCCCCCGGCTGAGGAGTGAGAGGCCTACGCTCCCATTTCTAAGCCCAATGCACCAGCACCTCTACCGGGTGCGAGCTAGGAGACGGGACGGTAGCTTGTTGCAAGAATTCTTACGCAAAGGCGTGGGGCACAGGAATACTCGCGCATGAGTCGCCGAAGTCCGTCTCGGGGCGACGCACCAATCTGAACTGTCGCTCCAATCGGAGCGATTCCCTCGCCGCACGCGAAACCGGAGGATGGCATGGGCACGACACCAACCCTGCAGAGGGCACTGAGCCAGCGACAGCTGACCATGATCGCGATCGGCGGCGTCATCGGCGCCGGCCTCTTCGTCGGCTCTGGTGTGGTCATCGGCGACACCGGGCCTGGTGCCTTCATCACCTATGCGCTGGCAGGCGTACTGATCATCATGGTGATGCGGATGCTCGCCGAGATGGCCGTCGCCAACCCCTCGACGGGCTCGTTCGCCGACTACGCCCGCACGGCCATGGGCAACTGGGCTGGCTTCTCCGTTGGCTGGCTGTACTGGTACTTCTGGGTGATCGTCGTCGGGTTCGAAGCGATCGCCGGTGCCAAGATCATTCAGTACTGGATAGACGTCCCGCTGTGGCTGTCCGCACTGGTGTTGATGGTTCTGATGACGGCGACCAACCTGTTCTCGGTGTCGTCGTTCGGCGAGTTCGAGTTCTGGTTCGCGGGCATCAAGGTCGCTGCCATCATCGCCTTCATCGTGCTGGGCGGGGCCTACGTGCTGGGAGTATGGCCGAACAAGTCGATGGACTTCTCGAATCTGTGGATTCACGGCGGCTTCTTTCCGTTCGGGGCGATGGCGGTGACGGTCGGCGTTGTCACGGTGATCTTCTCGATGGTCGGCGCCGAAATCGCCACCATCGCGGCGGCGGAGTCCTCGGATCCGGAGCGGGCGGTGGCCAAGGCCGCGAACTCGGTGATTCTGCGTATCGCAGTGTTCTTCGTCGGCTCGGCGTTCCTGTTGGTGACGATCCTCCCCTGGAACGACGATCAGGTGGCCGCATCGCCCTTCGTTGCGGCGTTCACCGAGATGGGCATTCCCTACGCCGACGACATCATGAACGCCGTCGTGCTGACAGCGGTGCTCAGCTGTCTGAATTCCGGGATGTACACGGCGTCGCGCATGCTCTTCGTCCTCGCCGCGCGCCGTGAGGCTCCTGCCGGCCTGGTCAACGTGACCCGCCGCGGAGTGCCTGCAGCCGCGATCCTGACGTCGTCGGTCATCGGCTTCCTCTGCGTCATCGCCGCGGCGGTGTCACCGGACACCATCTTCGCGTTCCTGCTCAACTCCAGCGGCGCGATCATCCTCTTCGTCTATCTGCTCATCGCCATCTCACAGATACTGCTGCGCCGTCGCACGCCGGACTCGGATTTGAAGGTGAAGATGTGGCTCTTCCCGGCGGTTTCCATCCTCACTGCGGTCGCAATCGTTGCGATCCTCGTGCAGATGGGAATTCAAGCCGACGTCCGGTCGCAATTGGTTCTGAGCCTGCTGTCTTGGGCCGTGGTCATCCTGATCTACCTGGGCAATCGGTGGTTCATCAACCGGCGGCCCGAGGTCGAGGGCGCAGCCGGGACGGACGAACCCCACCGTGTGCTGGTCCTTGCGAACCAAACCGTCGAGTCTCAGGAACTGCTCGACGAGTTGCGTCGCATCGATGCCACCAGGTCGGCCACCTACTTCGTGGTCGTTCCTGCCAGCCCCATCGAGGCCGGCACCGCCACGAACGGTCCGCTGGATCTTCTGGAGGCCACCCGCAGGGTCGCTCAGGAGCGGCTGGACGGCACGCTGTCCACGCTGCATTCGGAGAACCTCGAGGCCGAGGGAGAGATCGGCGACACCCGGCCGTTGCGGGCGTTGGCCAGTGCCGTTGCGTCGTTCCATCCAGATCAGATCGTCATCTCGACTCTGCCGCCCGAATCCTCGGTGTGGCATCGCTTTGACGTCGTGGACCGCGCCCGTGCCGAGTACGACGTGCCGGTCACGCACGTTGTGGCCGCTCCGGCCCGGGCCTGAGAGTTCGCTCGATGACCATCATCGCGGGCTTCAGCTCCAGTCGCCAAGGCAGCGCGCCGCTCAACCTCGCAGTCCAAGTGGCGCGCAACACCGGCGAGAAGGTGATCGCCACGGCAGTCGTCGAACGGGCCTTCCCGCCGCGGGACGACCCCGTCGAGATCGAGTATCTGAAGTACGTCTCTGCGCAGGCACGGAAATCCCTCGAGCGGGTGGTCGGTCAGTTGCCGGGTGAGCTCGACATTCCGATCGTCGTCCACCAATCGACCTCCATCCCAATGGGTTTGATGGAACTGGTCGCCGCTCACGACGCCCGGCTCGTCGTGGTCGGATCCTCGTCGTCGGGGTTGTTGGGTCGCGTCGGTCTCGGCAGTGTCACCGAACGACTCGTCCATACCGCGTCGGTGCCGGTCGCAATCGCGCCGCGCGGCTACACGTCGGCATCTGGCCCGGTGCGCAGGGTCACTGCCGCCTACGGCGACGAGGCCGACGGCAACGGTCTGATCCCCGCGGCAGCAGAAGTGGCCAAGAGGTGGTCGGCGTCGTTGCGGATCGTGTCGTTCGCGGTGCGGCCGGTCCGCATGTTCGGTGGATCGATCGAACCTAGCGCCGAGGATCTGGTGCTGGAGCAGTGGTCGCGTCGGACCTCCGACGATGTGGTCAAGCAGCTCAACGCCATTCGCGAACGCATCCCCGTGCCCGATGTCGACCTGCAGGTCGGCAGTGGTCATGACTGGCGCGAGGCGGTGGAGGCCGTGACCTGGGAAGCAGGCGACATTCTGCTGATGGGCTCGGGGACGGCCGGTCCGGTGGCCAGGGTGTTCCTCGGCTCGGCCGCGTCGAAGATCCTGCGTCACGCGCCCGTGCCGGTGATGATCGTGCCCCGCTACCAGCAGCCGACCTAGCCGAGTTGGCACGCGCGCGGCATTCCCGGATGCTGAAGGGGTGACGGATTCGGGGCCGCTCCGTGGTTGGGATCCGTTCCGCCCGCTCGACCTGCTGGCCGCCACCGGGGTGGCCGCCGCCTACAAGACGATGTTCGTCACCGTGCGCCAGCTCCTCGTCGGCAGACGCCTCTCGATCCGCGTCGACTCACCCCAGGCCGGCACCCTGGACCTCACGGTGACCCACCTCAGCTCCCGGCTCGCCTCGGGCCGACACCACGACGTCCACCTGGAAGCCGAGGGCATCTCCTGGCGCGACTTCGAGTTCGATCGGGCGCTCGTCACCCTTCACAACCTGCACTTCCGCGGGAACCTCCGGCCAACGGAGGTGGTCGCCGCACCCGTCGAGCTGACGGTCGACGTTCCCGCCCCCGCCCTGGACGACGTGTTCCGGTGGGCGGCGCCACGTTTGGCGGGCGCGGTCGGCTCCGACGGGATCGCCCGCCTGCACCTCGCGAGGCGCAAGGGCAGTGGCCACGTGGAGGTCGACGCCCGACTCGACGGGTCCACGCTGTGGGTCACCCCCCGCGCGGTCGTGCGACGCAGGCGGTGGAGTCTGCCGGCCCGCACGCCGTCGTACCGGGTGAGCGTCCCCGAGCTACCGCACGGCCTGCAGTTGACGTCGATCGAGTTCGCCCCGGGGATCGTCCGGCTCACCGGCACGCTGCCGGAGTGGCGCGCCGACATGCCGCTGAGCCTCATCTGGCCCAGCGCTGCCGACACGCGTCCCTGAGCGCACCGCTAGAGTGCGCTCGTGGCCGACGAGTCATACCTCCGATACGTCGCTCTCGGCGATAGCCAGACCGAAGGTCTGTGGGACGGCGACGATGCGTCCGGCGTGAAGGGCTTCGCCGACCGACTGGCCGTCAGGCTCGATGAACTGCACCCCGGCGTCCGGTACGCGAACCTCGCCGTGCGCGGCCGCCGCATCCGCGACGTCCTCGACAATCAGTTGCCTGCGGCCGTCGCGATGCAGCCCGACCTGATCACCAGCTGCATCGGGATGAACGACGTGACGAGGCCCGGCAAGACCTTCGAGAAGGCGCTCGAGGACATCGACCTGTTGCACGACCGGCTCGCCGAGACCGGCGCCACAGTCGTCACGACCACGTTTCCCGACTTGGAGCAGATCCTGCCGGTGGGGCGCTTCCTCGGGGCCCGGGTGCTGCAGATGAACGCGGTGGTTCGGGAGGCGGCGGTCCGGCATGGGTTCCGGCTCGTCGATCTCTACGAGGCGGAGTCGATGAGCGATCCGGACGTCTGGAGCCCCGATCGGGTGCATGGCTCACCGGCGGGGCATGCGCTGTTCGCCGCAGCTGCCGCCGAGGCGCTGGGATTGCCTGGCAGCAGCCATGATTGGGCCATCTCGCCTGCCGAGGTGGTGAGACCGGGCCTTCGGTCGCGGATGTATTCGCAGGCCCTGTGGGCGCAGAATCTGTTGATGCCGTGGATCTGGCGGCACCTGCGGGGCTTGTCCAGCGGCAACGGCCGCGGTCCGAAGCGCCCGCGGCTCGAACCGGTGGCGTCGGGCTTAGAAACCGAGGCTGCCGAGGTTGCCGAGTAGGTCGAGCGGAATCGGGGACTCGCCGTTGGCCAGCGAAGACATCGCGCCGGGGCAGAACGCCGAGATCGCGAGTCCGGTGAACATGGTCGCGGGTCCCAGTGACATGCCACCGACGTCGGCGACCCGCGCTGCGGTGTCGGCCATGTCCTGGCCCGGCTGCGACAGCATCGGGCACACCGACTGGCCGAGGTCGGCCGCCTGGGTGGGGTCGCCCATGCCGATGCCCGCGGTGCCAAGCGAGTCGATGAAGTCGGTCGTCGGGTCGGCCGAGGCGGGTGCCGCGGCCACCAGGGCAGCGCAGATGGCACCGCCGGTGACGACGGCGATTCGGGTCATCGATTTGCTGTCCACGCGCAAGACAGTACGGCGGATGGCCATGATCAACCCAATCAGATGCCGGTCCACACCTCGGCGATCTGGCCGCCGATGTCGATGACCTTGGCCTTCTCGGACTCGGGGCTGTCGATCTCGCCGGCGACGTGCTGGGCGACGAAGCGCTTGATCTCGGCGTCGACGCCGCCGACGATCCGCACCAGTTCGGCACGCAGGGTCGTCGACGTGATGTGGATGGAGATGTCCGACGGGCGGGGTTTCTCGACGTCGAGGATCAGCGCCAGCGGGTGGGCGGCGACCGCGGTGGCGCGCAGGGCGATCTCGCCGAAGACCTTGAAGCGCGGCTTGTCGATGCGTAGGTCGATGACCAGTTCGATTTCCAGCGGAATCTGGATGTCGAAGGTGATCTGCTCGCCGAGGTGTCGTGTCACCGCCGGGTCTTGGACCTTGACCTTCGCGGTGACCTTGGCGATCTTGCCCGGCCCCTGAGCCATCGGACCCATGGTGAACTCGGCGCCGGCGATTTGACCGATCGCCGCGCCGACGCGTTCCTCGGTCACCGCGATCTCGAAGAACCGGCGGCCGAACTCCTCGTAGGTCATGGCGTCGTAGGTGGCGTCGTAGTCAGGCATGGTCCAAATACCTTGTCACGTCCAGTGCTCGTCGGTGAACACCTGCACCGCACCGAGGTGCGTCGGTCCGGTCTCGATCTCGCCAAAGAGCACCAGTCGATGGCCGTCGCGGTGGACGCGCGCGACCACGCTGTGCCCGGCGCGGATCATCCCGTCCCAGCGCGCGCCATGCAGTAGCGCGACCAGTTCGGAGGTGCCGATGCGGTCGTCGCCACCCCTGGTGAGATGTCCGGCGTCGGAAAGCCGTCGCTTCACGGCCACCTCGTCACCTGCGCAAGAGTCGTCGAGCAGTGCGGCGACGTGCCGCTTGCCGCGGCTTGTCGCGCCGCTGACACCGGTCAGGAAGCCGGCCGCTCCCGTCAGCCCCTGGTTGCGGAGCAATGCCCGTGACAGCCGCAGGCCGGCGGGCACGGCACCGACCCCGTTGCGCGCGAACTGCCACACCATCGTCGGCAGTTCCCAAAATGCTTGCAGCCGAACGATCTTCAGCGCGTCGTCGAGGTCGTACCGCAGGAAGGCGGGGATCATCATCGTCACCGACGCGCCCATCCGCACCTCGAGGGTCAGATCGCGGACGACGGTCGATCCGGAGACGAAGTCGGCGCCGCGGTGGAAGGTGATGTCCCTCGGTCCGATGAAGGTGTCGTAGAAGCGGGCGATCTGCGCGCGCCCACGGTGGGGCCGGGAACCGACGGGGTCCTCGACGTGCCCGTCGGTGGTGAAGAGCCCGACCCAGCCGTCGCGGTCGTGGTCGCCCGCCGCCTCGGGCGACCGTTCGACGGCGGCGATCAGTTCGGCACGGGTCTGGGCCATCCCCATCACTTACCACTTCATTCGCCATCGAGGGAACGTCGTGGCGAAGTTCGCCGTGGACCTGCACACTGGTGAGAAGCGCCATCGACCTCGAGTCGGCGCAGAGTGAGGAGCCCGTCATGAGCCAGAATCCGTTCGGGATCGACCCGGAGGACTTCGACCGAGTCATGCGTGAGGCGGGCGACGGTCTGCGCGATGCCCTGGGCAGCCTCGGCAAGCAGGCGGGCTGGTCGACGCTGCTCGGCGAGTTCACCAAGGGCACGCGCCCCAAGAGCGAGCCGGAAACCACGGGTGAGACCGGCGACGGCGTGTGGTCGATCTACACGGTCGACGACGCGGGCGGCGCCCACATCGAAGAGGTGTACCCAACGGAGCTGGACGCGTTGCGCGCCAACAAGAACAACACCGATCCCGGCCGCAAGGTGCGCTTCCTGCCGTACGGCATCGCGGTCAGCGTCTTCGACGCCGCCGGGCAGGAGCGCAGCGACCCGGGGCTTGGCGAATAACGCCTCGATCGAAACGACGCGCCTCCTCGGCGATACCCGCTAGGCTTTGCCGGAACCGAGGAGGGCACATCATCATGATTCGCGAACTGACGATCGTTACGGCGATCGCGGGGGCAGCCATCGCGTTGGCGCCGTCGGCCGCAGCCGACCCGGGTCCGATGTTTCCCGACAATCCCGGCCTCTACGACACGTCCGCCACCGACGTGCCCGGCATGAACTACGACGCCTCGCTTGGCGCGCCGTGCGACAACTATCAGCTCTTCACCTTCGGTCGCAGCCGTGGCGGCTCGACGGTGGTCTGCCATTACATCCCGAACCAGTGGCCGCCGGTCTACACCGGGTTTTGGGTGTCGTCATACCCGCTCAAGGGCGTCCAGGACATCGGCGCGAAGTGCGACGGCCCCAAGGGCGCGGCGCAGGCGCCGGACGGTCGCCCGATGGTGTGCCTTGGCGAGCAGGGCTGGCAGCCGGGCACGTTGACCGGCGACGGGTTCTTTCCCGGCTAGTCGAGCAACCTCAGACCATACGATTACGAGGCACCTGTATGGTCGGTTCTCATGGGTAGTGGGACTAACTTCAATCTGTCCGACGTCTTCGGCACGGTCGCCGAGGCGATCCCCGATTCGACGTTCCTGGTGTGGCGGGGCCGACGGCTGTCTTACGGCGAGGTCGACCGCCGAGTCAGCGGCTTCGCCAACTACCTGACGTCGGTTGGACTCGGCGCGCACACCGAGCGCGCCGCGTTGGCGGGCCACGAGTCCGGGCAGGATCACCTCGGCATCTACCTGCGCAACGGCAACGAGTACCTCGAGACGATGATTGGCTCGTACCGGTCCCGGGTGGCGCCGTTCAACGTCAGTTACCGCTACGTCGAGGACGAGCTGCTCTACCTGCTGATCGACTCCGGGTCGACGGCGCTGGTGTACCCGGCCGAGTTCGCGCCGCGCGTGGCCGCGATCCGGGACCGGCTGCCGCAACTGCGGGTGCTGATCCAGGTCGCCGACCACTCCGGTCACGAGCTGCTCCCCGGCGCCGTTGACTACGAGACCATCCTGACCACCCCGCCGCCCTCCGGGGGTCTGCCGACGCCGTCGGGCGACGACCTCTACATCCTCTATACCGGCGGCACGACGGGCATGCCGAAGGGCGTGCTGTGGCGTCAGCACGACATCTTCCTGTCGTCGATGGGCGGACGGCCGTGGGGCAGCGACCAGCCGCTGGCCTCGCACGACGAGCTGGCCGAGAAGGCACGCGCGTCAGCGGGGGCGATGTCGATGCTGATGATCCCGCCGTTCATGCATGGCGCCGCGCAATGGGCGGCCTTCAACGCCGTCACCATGGGCGGCCGGATCGTCATCCCCGACGACGTGGAGCGGATGCGGCCCGCCGAGGTGCTGCGCCTGGCCGCCGAGGAGAAGGTGCTCAGCCTGCCGGTGGTCGGCGACGCAATCGCCCGCCCGCTGCTCGACGAGATCGAGGCCGGCGACTACGACCTGTCCGGCCTGTTCACCATCACCAACGGCGGCGCTCCGCTGTCACCGACGGTGCGCGAGCGCATCCTCAGGGCGCTACCGCATCTGATGCTGCTCGACGCGGTCGGAGCCTCGGAGTCCGGCGCGCAAATGAGCACGGCGACGACGGCGGGCGCCGAGGTGCAGGCGGCTACGTTCACCCCGCAGTCCGACACCGCGGTCGTCTCGGCGGACCTCGACCGAGTGCTCCAGCCGGGTGAGGGACAGGGCTGGCTGGCGCGTCGCGACCTGATTCCGCTGGGGTATCTTGGCGACGAGGCCAAGACCGCCAAGACGTTCCCGACGATCGCCGGGGTCCGCTGGTCGGTGCCGGGCGACCGGGCAGATGTGTTGTCCGACGGACGAATTCAGCTACTCGGCCGCGACTCGGTGACCATCAACTCCGGTGGCGAGAAGATCTTCGTGGAGGAAGTCGAGCGGGCGATCGCCGCGCATCCGAGCGTCTACGACGTCGTCGTGGTGGGCAGGCCATCAGAGCGGTGGGGCAGCGAAGTGGTCGCTGTGGTGCAATTCGCGGACGGAGCGGACGCCACCGACGACGAACTCGTCGAGGTGTGCAAGACGTCGATCGCGCGCTACAAGATCCCGAAGGCGTTCATCAGGACGCCGAAGGTGGTGCGCTCCCCTGCCGGCAAGGCTGACTACCGCTGGGCCAAGGACGTCGCGACCGAAGGGGTCAGGTCGGAGTAGCCGGAGCGGCCGCTGATCCGACCCCTGAAGGTCTCGGTCGGTCCGACGGTCTCCGCCAGCCCGAGCGCGGCCAATGCATGTCCCTTGAACACCCGAGCGGCGGCGCTCAGCTCGTGATCGACCGGGTCGACGGCACGCTCGACGCCTTCGGGCCACGACGTGCCCCAGATCAGGACGTCACCGATGCCACGCTTCATGGCGCGCAGCACGGCGACCCGCAGTTCGGGGTCGGCGCACACGGCGTCGGCGGACGCGGCCAGCGCCACGGCCCGCGCCGGTGCGTCGGCGTCGTCGTCGAGCTCGCGCGGTTCCGTGCTGACGCCGAGAATCTGGAGCGGCAACGGGTCGCACCCGGCGGTGACCACGACGTTCACGTCCCAACCGGCCTTGGACCGGTCGTAGAGCCAGCCGCCTGCCGAGCGCACCAGGTCGGTGACGTCGGACGCGGTCACGTCGAGCTCATACCTGCCCGCCCTGCCGGTGTTGACCCTGCTGCGGGTACCAAACGTCCGTGCGCTCATCGCTTTCCACCTCGGGGCTGCTGTCGTGGGACTCGTCGAACTTATCGCGACCTGAACACTGAGCGTGACAGTTTTAGAGCAATCTGTAAAGCCCCTGGTTTGGCGGCGCGTCGACCTCGAGCGGCGGGTAGAACTGGTGTCATGTCATCTGCCCCCACGCGTACGTGAGCGGGCTCGAGGACCTCTGGGAGCCGTGGCCGCCCGAGGACGTCGCTCAGCGGCTGTCGGCGGTCGCCGCGCCATGGTGCGTCGCCGCCGGGTGGGCGCTGGAACTCTTCACCGCCGGAGCGGCCCGCCAGCATCACGACATCGAAATAGCCGTTCCGTCAGCACGATTCGATGAGGTCGCGGCAGCGCTGCCCGACTTCGCCTGGGACGTCGCGGGCGACGGTCGAGTGTGGCCGTACCCAGAGAACCTGACCGAACACTTCCAGACGTGGCTGCGCAACCCCGGCTCGGGGCGCTATCACCTCGACGTCTTCCGCGAACCGCATCACGGCGACCAGTGGGTATGCCGTCGCAACCCATCGATCACCCTGCCCTACGGCGAGCTCATCCTGCACACCAGCGCGGGGATCCCGTACGTCATCCCCGAGGTGGCGCTGCTGTTCAAGGCCAAGCATCGACGCGACAAGGACGAAGCCGATCTGCGGCGGGTGCTGCCCGTCATGGATGACGCCCGACGGTCACGGCTGACGGGGTGGTTGGAGAAGACCCATCCGGGTCACCCGTGGATCGGCGTGGTCGCGACTCGTCATTGAAAACAGCGCCGGATTCCGGCGAGCATCTCGGTGTGCGCCTTCACGGCTTGCCGTGCGGTCGTCGCGGCGAGCGGGCGCGGGGCCTCGATCCGCAACCGCTCGGTGAGTCGCGTGCCGCCCTCGACGTGGTCGAACGACACCCGGCCGAATAGCCGAACCCTGGGGAACTGGTGCGCCTCGGTGAGAACGTCGCCGCTGATCGGCACGTGCACCTTGGCGGTGTAGACGATGCCCATCGTGAACGGACCGAACGGGATGCGGTCGCGGATGCGGTAGGTCTGGGTATGGGAGTGATCGGTCTGCTCGCGGTGGATGACCTGAATCGACGCGACGAGCGGGTGAAACTGCGTGATGTTGTGCAGGTCGCAGTAGAAGTCGCGGACGTCCTGCGGGGCGGCGGGCACCTCGTCGGAAACGACATGGTTCGTGCTGGTCAGCCACCAATTTTCGCGTTGTGCCACGTCGCAAAGTTACTCCTCAGTGCCGGGGCGGCCGAACTCGCACGTCCATTGGGTGAATTCGTTTGGGCGAGTGTGGCTTTCGGATAGTTCGTGGCCGAAGGCATTGGTGGACATCGGCCCGCAGTGGGCGACGGCACTGGTGAGGAAATTGTGACTGCTGTGGCCATGACTCGACGATTTTCGCTTGCTGAGCAACGTTTTGCCTGGTCAGCACCGAAAGTGCCTGCTCAAGGGCACAATTGGCCGTTGGTCGTGGAGCTGTCGACGAAGCGCGAACAACGTGCGCACGCCAAACGATCAGTCACGGAACGGCATCGCTCACTTGATCGATAAACGTCGGGCTGATCGACGGCAGCGACAGTGCGGTGTGGCTGCCCAGTTTCCGCAGCAGGCGACCTGCGATGAGACCGACGTCACGTGCGAAGGCGCATTGCCAAATTTGCGCTTTGACATGGTGTTTCGTAGGGTGAGCGACGCACCGAGCGAATTCGATTCCGGCGCAAACGGGTACGACACCAGTCACTGGGTCGCCTTCGAAAAGGCCACGGCGGCAACGGCATTTACCGACCGTGTCACGATCGTGCCGAAACGTGATGGTGGTAACAGATTTTGGCGCGGCCGAAATCCCATTGCTAGCGTCCGACGTCATGATCGAAGCTATTGCGACCACAGCCCTGTTGACTCTGGTCAACCAGGTTTCGGGGACGCCGTACCGCACGGGTGGCGATACGCCCGCCGGTACGGACTGCTCAGGACTGGCGTCATGGGTGGCCAACGCGGCCACCGGCCGCCCGGTTTACGGCGATCGTTTCCACACCGGCAACGAAGAGCAGGCCCTGCTGGCCCGCGGCTTCAAGTACGGCACGCAACCCGGCGCGCTGAACATCGGCTGGAACTCCGGCCACACGGCCGTCACGCTGCCCGACGGCACCCCGGTGTCCTCCGGCGAGAGCGGTGGCGGTGTCCGGATCGGTGGCGGCGGCGCCTTCCAGCGCCAGTTCACCCGCCACATGTACCTGCCGCTGGCGCAGGGAGAGCAGGCCGAGGATCCGATGGCTCCGCCTCCCCCGTTCGACCCCTTCGCCCCGCCGCCGCCCCCGGCCGACCCGTTCGCGCCGCCGCCCCCCGGACCCGGCCCCGCCGACATCCCCGTGGTGGACGGCGTGAACAACGAATTGCCCCCGCCGCCGCCCGGTGCCGAGGTGCCACCTGCCCCGGAGGACGCGCTGACCGCGATCTGACAACACCGCTCTTAGACCCCTCAGAGCCCCGGAGAGCCGCCAAAAGCGGCTCCCCGGGGTTTCGTCTTGGCAAAGCCTGGGTAACCCGGCGTCGGCAACGAGGCAATCTGAAGGGGCGCAGGTAGTACATGGGTTTCTTCGACTTCGTGAAAGAACGCTGGTCGGTGCTGTCATTTCTGGCATACCAGCACATGAGCCTCGTCGTGCAGACCTTGATCCTCGCGACCGTCATCGCCGTCGTCATCGGCGTCGTGGTCTACCGCTCCAAGTGGGGCCTGGCGTTCGGAAACGCGCTGACGTCCGTCGGGCTGACCATTCCGTCTTACGCACTGTTGGGCGTCCTGGTCGGCATCGTGGGGATTGGGGTGCTGCCGTCGGTCATCATGCTGGTGTTCTTCGGCTTTCTGCCGATCCTGCGCAACGTCCTCGTCGGGCTGGCCGGCGTTGACCGCACCCTGGTCGAGTCGGCGCGGGGTATGGGGATGAGCCGCTTCACCACCCTGGTACGTCTCGAGCTGCCGCTGGCGTGGCCGGTGATCATGACCGGCGTTCGAATCTCCGCACAGATGCTGATGGGGATCGCCGCGATCGCCGCCTACGCCCTGGGCCCTGGGCTGGGTGGCTACATCTTCTCCGGCATCTCCCGCACGGGCGGGGCGAACGCCACCAACTCGATCGTTGCGGGCACCGTCGGGATCCTGATCCTGGCCGTCGTCCTTGACACCGTGCTCAACCTGATCACCCGACTCACCACGCCAAGGGGAATTCGTGTCTGACACTTCGTCTCGTTCGACGGGCGGCGCCCGAATCCTGCTCGACGGCGTCACCAAGCAGTACGACCCGAAGGCCGCACCCGCGGTCGACGACGTCACCCTCGAGATCGCGGCGGGCGAGATCGTCATGCTGGTCGGGCCGTCGGGCTGCGGCAAGACGACCACGATGAAGATGATCAACCGGCTGATCGAGCCGACGAGCGGACGCATCTTCATCGGCGACGACGACGTCACACACCGCAACGCCGACGAACTGCGCCGCCACATCGGCTACGTCATCCAGGGCGCCGGGCTCTTCCCGCACCTGACGGTCGGCGACAACATCGCGATCGTGCCGCGGCTGCTGAAGTGGGACAAGAAGCGCACGGCCAGCCGCATCGACGAGCTGCTCGAGCTGGTCAACCTCGAGCCGGACAAGTATCGCGACCGGTATCCGCGCGAACTGTCCGGCGGGCAGCAGCAGCGCGTCGGGGTCGCGAGAGCGCTGGCCGCCGACCCGCCGGTGCTGCTGATGGACGAGCCGTTCGGCGCCGTCGACCCCATCACCCGGCAGCGGTTGCAGGACGAATTGCTGCGGCTGCAGGACGAGCTGCGCAAGACGATCGTGTTCGTAACCCACGACTTCGACGAGGCGGTGAAGCTCGGCGACAAGATCGCGATCCTGCAGCAGGGTTCGAAGATCGTGCAGTACGACACCCCCGAGGAGATCCTCGCCAACCCGGCCGACGACTTCGTTCGTGGCTTCGTCGGGCACGGCGCCGCGCTCAAGCAGCTGACTCTGACCCGGGTGCGCGACGTCGAACTCAATGAGGCGGCGGTCGCACGGGTCGGCGGCGATCCGGCGGAGGCCGTGCGCGCGGCGCGCGCCATCAACCGCGAGCACGTGATCGTCCTCGACGACCAGGACCGCCCGCAGCGGTGGCTGTCCGTCGACGCGCTGTCCGACGCCAGGTCGCTGTCCGACGTCCCGCGCGACGAGAACCTCGAGGTGGTCAGCCTGGCCTCGACGCTCAACGATGCGCTCGACAGCATGCTCACCTCGTCGCACGGCGTCGTGGTGGTGACCGGGCGCCGCAACGTCTACCAGGGCGTGATCCGGGTCGAGACGATCATGGACGCGATGAGCGACCTTCGCGGCGCGTCCGTGCCGGTGGAGCCGGCGTCGTGACGGCCGCCGTGCCGGAAATCGACGTCGAACCCGCGGTGTCGTCGGCGTCGCAGATCAGGCCGGGCCGTCCGCGGTGGATTCTGCAGCCCTTGTTCTGCGTGCTGGCGGTGGCCGGCTCGCTGCTCTACGTCAACGTCGCCGACATCTCGGAGTCGGAGAAGCGGTCGCTGTCGGTGTCGGCGCTGCTGACGCTCCTGCAGGAGCACATGGTGGTCAGCCTCGCGGCGACGCTGCTGACGTGTCTGGTCGCGATTCCGGTCGGCATCATGCTCACCCGCGGGTCGATGCGTCGCTTCGCGAAGCCGATCATCACAGTGGCCGGGTTTGGGCAGGCCGCCCCGGCGATCGGGTTAATCGCCCTCGGCGCAGTGCTTTTCGGTATCGGCAACGTGGGCGCGATCGCAGCGCTGACGGTGTACGGCGCGCTGCCGATCATCGCCAACACGGTGGTGGGGCTGGACGGCGTCGACTCACGGCTGGTCGAGGCGGCGCGCGGGATGGGCATGTCGGCGATGACAACGCTGCTGCGGATCGAGCTGCCGCTGGCGATGCCGGTCATCATCGCGGGCGTGCGCACGGCGCTGGTGCTGATCGTCGGGACGGCGGCACTGGCGTCGTTCACCGGGGCCGGTGGGCTGGGTCAGCTGATCACCACCGGCATCAAGCTGCAGCAGACGACGACGTTGATCGTCGGCGCCATCCTGGTGGCGGCGCTGGCGCTGTCCATCGACTGGCTGGCGCGGGTGGTCGAGATGATCGCTTCACCGAAGGGGCTGTAGATGAGGGTGCGACGGCTCCTGGCGGTCGGGCTGGCTCTGGTGCTTTCGGTTTCCGTCGCGAGCTGTGGGCTGCGCTCGGCGAGCGGCGCGGTCTTGGAGGCCAAGCCCGGCGCGATCCAGCACTACGACAAGCTCGAGGGTGTCAAGATCACGGTTGCTGCAAAGGATTTCACCGAACAACTGATCCTGGGCAACATGGTCTCGATCATCCTGGCCGCCGCGGGCGCGGACGTGACGAACCTGACCAACACGCCGGGCAGCTTCGGGGTGCGCCAAGCGATGCTCAATGGTGACGCCGACGTCTCCCCCGAGTACACGGGTACGGGCTGGATCAACTACCTGGGAAACGAGCAGCCGATCAAGGACAGCCAGCAGCAGTGGCTGGCGGTCAACGACGCCGACAAGGTGAACGAGCTGACGTGGCTGCCGCCCGCGCCGATGAACAACACGTACGCGTTCGCGATCCGCGAGTCCGAGGCGCAGCGACTGAACGTGACCAAGCTATCGGACCTCGCCCGGCTGTCGAAGCAGGATCTGACGTTCTGCGTGGAGAGCGAATTCGCCAGTCGCAACGACGGATTCGTGCCGATGCTGCAGGCGTACGGTCTGTCGCGGGACGCGCTCGGCACGGTGACCAATCTCGATACGGGTGTCATCTACACCGCGACGGCCGACGGCGACTGCAACTTCGGTGAGGTGTTCACCACCGACGGCCGCATCCCGTCGCTGAAGCTGCGGGTGCTCGACGACGATCGGCAGTTCTTTCCGCTCTACAACCTGACCGAGGTGGTCAACAGCGACTTGCTGACTGCGCACCCAGAGCTGGCCGACATCTTCGCTCAGCTCAATCCCAAGGTGACCAACGACGTGATGCTGAAACTGAACGCCAAGGTGGACAACGACGGCGAGGATCCCGCTCTGGTTGCCCGCGAATGGTTGGTCGAGGAAGGCCTGCTGACCTAAGCGGTGGTGCTACTTGCGCATTCGTGCGCCATAGCCCGCGATGGCGATGCCGACCAAGGCGACGATCGGCCCGATGATCGACCACGTGGTGGTGTTGGACATGGGACTGCCGCCGACGACGCCGAAACCCTGCAGGGCCCACAGCACGCCGAAGCACGCGACGACGACACCGAGACCGAGAACGACTATGCGCATGACTCGAGGTTAGTCCGTGTCGTTGGGGTGAGGTGCGCCGCCGCTCGTGGGACCCTGTTTCACGGAGCACACGGACGAGAGGACACAGCGGATGTGTTTCTCGGTCACGGCTGACCTGGTCGCGGGCGCGGCGCTGACACCGGTCGCGGTGCTGTCGCTGCGCGAGGTCGGGCATTGGCGGGAGGTGCCGTTCGCCTCCTTGCCCGCGGTCTTCGCGGCGCATCAGCTGATCGAGGCCTTCACGTGGGCGCAATTGGATGGCACCGTCTCTCCCAGAGTGGGTCAACTTGCGGCGCTGGTTTACGTGTTCATCGCGTGGCCGTTGCTGCCGGCGCTGGTACCGGCCTCGGTGATGCTGCTCGAACCGCGAGAGAAGGTGCGCCGCGTGGCGCCGTTCGTGGCGATCGGGTTGGTCGTCGCGGTGTACCTGACCTACGTCGTGCTGGCGAAGCCGGTCGTGGTGGTCGAGCACCCGCACTGTCTGGAGTATCAGACCGGTGTCGCGCACCCGTTGGTGTGGGCGACGCTGTACGTCGTGGCGATTTGCGGCGCACTAGTGGTGTCGAGCTATCGCTTGGTAAAAGTCTTCGGCATGCTGAACCTGGTGGGACTCATCGTGGTTTCGATGGTCTACTTCACGGCGTTCACGTCACTGTGGTGCGCGTACGCCGCGTTCGCATCGCTCGCGGTGTGGTTGCACATGCGGAGCCGTCGAGGTTCGCCGGACCGTGAGCGGTTGCGGGTTGAGGTGTTGGTGCGGGAGTCGGCACATTAGTCCAACGGACTCGTGGCGACATTCACTCACCGAACCTTCGGTAAGTCGATCGGAGAGGAATCCGCGGTGCTGGAACTGCGCACGTACACCCTGGCCAACGCCGAGGCACTGCGCCAGTACACGCAGGTCTTCTGGCCGCGCCACATCGACACACTGCGCGGGTACGGCATCATCGTCCATGGCGTCTGGACCGATGTCGCGTTCGACGGCTTCCGTGTCTTGGCGCTCGTCGGCTATCGCTCCGGTGATGACCCAGCGCGGCTCGCCGAGTCCTACGCGAGCAGTGCGGACTTCGTCACGGACCACGCGGATTTCGATGTCTCGCTGATTGTTTCGACGACGGTACGCGTGCTCGAGCCCATCCCGGGTTCGCCCCTGCAGTAGGGCGCGGATTCACTCCCGGAAACCGCGCAGGATCGTGCGCAGGTGGCGCCGCCACAATTCATCGCCCTGGTGCGCGGCGTCCGTGCGCTCGGTGCTGATGACGCCGCGCAGTGCCCACACCGCCGCGGTGATGTCGTCGACGGTCACGTCGGGACGGATCGCGTCGACCGCTTGCGCGCGCTTGAGAAGATCGGTCGACAGGTCGCGAAGCTCTTCGACGAGAGCAGTCGGCGCGAGGTCGCCCCACACCGGAGCGGAGAGCCCGGCGTTGCGGGCGAGTTCGATGCCGACGGTGCTGAGGAACTCGTCGAGGCCGGACTCCGGTGGAGCTTGTGCGGCTTGGTGAGCGCTGTCGACGAGGCGCTGAAAGAAATTGGTGAGCACTTCGGCGACCAGTGCCTCCTTGTTGGCGAATCGGCGATACAAGGTGGCTGGCCCAACGTTGGCAGCTAGCGCAACGTCGTCCAGCGTCGCAGCGGTGCCGTGCTCGGCGAAGACTTCTTCGGCGGCTTTGACGATCTTGTCGCGATTGATTGCCGCGTCTCGTCGCATGTCAGCGCACCTCCTCGCCCGTCGGAAATAAAAGCAACGTCAGTGCGTTCATAGTATCTGAGAGTTCGACTATCAGATAAAGGAAGACGTGAAGATGGCTGCAGAGATCGACGGATCGGCGACGGTTCGGCTTGGACGTTCCGACTTGTGGGTGCGCCCCATCGGGTTGGGCTGCATGGGTATGTCGCAGTTCTACGGCAGCGCCGATGACCAGGAATCGGTGCAGACCATCCTGTCGGCGATCGAACTTGGAGTGAACTTCCTCGACACCTCCGACGTGTACGGCGCGGCGGACATCGGCACCTCAACCAAGGCCCGCGGTTTCGGCCACAATGAGCAGCTGATCGGAAGGGCGATCGCCGACCGGCGCGAAAGAGTCGTGCTGGCAACGAAGTTCGCCGCCAAGGTCAATGACTCCGGCGACGGCATCGTGATCGACGGGCACCCCGACTATGTGCGCACGGCGTGCGAGGCCAGCCTGCGTCGGTTGGGCGTCGACGTCATCGACCTCTACTACTGCCATCGGGTCGACCCAAACGTTCCCGTCGAGGACACCATCGGCGCGATGTCCGAGTTGGTCGCGGCAGGCAAGGTCCGCGCGATCGGACTCAGCGAAGTGAGTCCCGGATTGCTGCGGCGCGCGCACGCCGTACATCCGATCACCGCGTTGCAGAGCGAGTACTCGCTGTGGGAACGCCAAGTGGAGCAAGGGATTACCGACGTCTGCCGTGAACTCGGGATCACCCTGGTGCCGTACAGTCCGCTGGGCCGATCGGCGTTGACTGGTGTGCTGTCGTCGGATCGTGCGTTCGACCGCAACGACTTTCGGGCGTCGAACCCGCGGTTCACGCCGGAGAATCTGGCCGCCAACCTCCGTCCGGTCGAGGCGCTCAAGAGGTTGGCAAGCGCCAAGGATTGCCGACCGGGTCAGTTGGCGCTGGCCTGGCTGCTGGCTCAGCCGCTCGACGTCGTGCCCATTCCGGGGACCAAACGCGTCGAATACGTCGAGGAGAACCTCGCGGCGACCTCCATTCCGATCAGCCGCGACGAAGTCGCCTATCTGTCAAACGCTTTCGCCCACGGAATCATCGCAGGCGAACGGTACACGGCCGCGCATGCCAGCACGGTCGCCAAGTAAGTAGGAGGACACATGAGCAAGGTTTGGTTCATCACCGGCTCGTCGCGCGGTTTCGGCCGCGAACTGACGCTCGCAGCGCTCAAGGCGGGCGACGCGGTTGCGGCGACCGCCCGGCGGCCCGACCAACTCGCCGACCTCGTGAGCGAGTACGGCGATGGCATTCTGCCGCTGCAACTCGACGTCACTGACGCGCACGCCGCGCAGGCGGCCGTCACCGCCGCTCGGAATCGCTTCGGCCGCATCGACGTCGTCGTCAACAACGCCGGCTACGCCAACGTCGCGCCGATCGAAACTGGCGACGACGGTGACTTCCGTGCGCAGTTCGAGACGAACTTCTGGGGCGTCTACCACGTATCGAAGGCGGCCATCCCGGTGCTGCACGAACAGGGCAGCGGTCTGATCATTCAGTTTTCGTCCATGGAGGCCGGGTCGGCGGTTCGGCTGGCATCGCGTCCTACCAGGCAGCGAAGTTCGCCATCGACGGATTCTCCCGTGTGTTGCAAGCCGAGACGGCGCCCTTCGGCATCAAGGTGTTGGTTGTGGAACCCAGCGGCTTCGCCACCGACTGGGCGGGCTCGTCTATGGAGATCGCCGACGTCCCGGAGCGCTACGCGAGCACCGTAGGGGCGCGGACGAATTTCTCGGCAAATCCCGCCGTGAGCGCTGGGGATCCGGCCCGTGCGGCGCGGATCCTGGTGCAAATGTCGCGGCGCAACGACCTGCCCTACCATCTGCCGCTCGGGGTCAACGCCGTCGATGGCTCGATCCGCCACGATGAGCACCTGCTCGCCGAAGACCGCAAGTGGGCTGCCGTCGGACGATCGGCCGACTACGCCGAGGACTTCCCCGCCGCGTTCCCGCCGGATGCAGTCGGCTGACACTGTGGATCGCGCTACTGCGCCGAGCCGTACTCCAGGGCCGGATCCGTCTCGGTGCCGCGGCTGCTCGAAATGGTCAGCATGTCCGGCCGCACCTCATACCTCGCGCCGTCGGCCGGATTGATGGCGTCGAAGCCACCGCCGGAGGGCACCGCATTCGCCAGCTGCAACTCGGCGCCGTCGCGCAGCCTTTCACCTCGGTAGTAGTAGCTCCCCGGCGCTGTCTCACACACGATGGCCAACGAATTCGCGGTCCTGATCATCGCCGAGGGCGAACTCCCAGCGTCGCAGCGCGCCGAGTGCCCGACGAATCCCTGCGCATCGACACCCGAGACACCGGCAATCGGAGCGGCGGACGTCGACGTCGTTGGCGACGTAGACGTCGAAGTCGAAGTCGAGGTGTCCTCCGAGTCGGTGGGCGGCGCCGTGGTGGTCACCGTCGTGGTCGACGCGGGCGGCGCGGCGAGCGGGCTCTGCGGCTGCGACCCGGTACCGCCGCCGGTGAACACGATCGCAGCGGCCAGCCCGGCCGCCAACGCGAACATGGCGACCGTCCCGCCAAGCAGCGCCTTCTGCGTGCGGCTGAAGCGTGACGTTCGGACCGGCGCGACCGGCGTATACGGTCTCGGATCCGGTGCCGGGAACTGGCGCGTCGCCGGCGGGCCGGGGCGGACGGCCGGGGCGACGGGCGCGCGTCGCCCGTGCAGGGCGGCAGCTGCCGCCCTGGCCAGCTCGCCTGCCGATCCATACCGGGCAGCGGGATCCTTGGCCATGCCCTTCGCGATGACCTCGTCGAAGGCCGGGTTGATGCCCTGCCCCGTGACACTCGGCCGCGGTGGCGCCGCGAACATGTGCGCGCTCATCACCTGTCGCAGGTCCGCCGCCTCGAACGGCGCCCGACCCGTGAGGCACTCGTACAGCAGGCACGTCAGCGAGTACACGTCCGATGCGGGGCCGCCGGGCTTTCCGCTGAGCCGTTCGGTGGCCATGTATGCGCAGGACCCGATGATCAGCCCGGTCTTCGTCACGGTTGCCTCGCCGCCACCGTGGGCGATGCCGAAGTCCACCAGGTACGCGAAGTCGTCCGGCGTGAGCAGCACGTTCTCCGGCTTGATGTCGCGGTGCACCAGGCCGTTGGCGTGCGCGGCGTCCAGCGCGGACGCGACCTGCCCGAGGATCCATACCGCGCGGGTCGGCGGCAGCACACCGTGCACCCGGAGCTCGCCCTTGACGCTGGCGCCCTCGACCAGGCGCATGTCGATGTAGAGCACCCCGTCGATCTCACCGAAGTCGTGCACGGGAATGACGTGGGGCTCCTGCAACCGGGCCGTGATGCGCGACTCGCGCCGGAAGCGTTCCTGGTAGGAAGGGTCGGCAGCCATGTCGGAGCGCAACAGCTTGAGCGCCACCATGCGCTCCCGCCCGGTGTCGTACGCGCGGTACACCTCGCCCATGCCGCCGAGCCCGATCAGCTCCTGCAGCTCGTAGGGCCCGAAGCGCGTACCGAGACGCGAACCGGCACCCGGGGAGCCCATAAGTCTTCCTTTCGCCTGTTCGCGATGCGTGGTGACGGTGTTCCCGCTCCTGCCCAGCTCAACCCGCACCTCGCGGCAGGCCGCGTGCGCCGACACCGAAGTCACAGCAGCACAAGCCAATTGCTCGACCGCCAGGATACAGGCTTCGTCGGCAGACAGGACATGGTGGGATTGGTGCAGCCCAGCCGGTGGTTCTCCCCCATCGCGCCGTCTCGAGACCTACCGTGAAGGCATGTCAGCCCGTCCCGCCGCGGTCGAGATCGCCCATCCGCCGCAAGCTGTACTTCGTGTCGTCAATCCCCTGCTTCGAGCGGCGCTGCGCGCCCCGCTGCTCGGCTCGGCGCTCAAGGACTTCATGGTCGTCACCTTCACCGGTCGAAAGACCGGCCGACGATTCGCGATCCCCGTCAGCGCGCATCACATCAACGGTGACCTCTACGTCCTGCTCAACGCCGGGTGGAAGTACAACTTTCGCGACGGGGCCCCGGTCGAGGTGCGCCATGGCGGGTCGTCGACGACCATGAGCGGCCAACTCATCACCGACTCCGCGGTCGTCGCCGAACTCGCCCGTCGCGCGGCGGTGTCCTACGGTGCGAAGAAGGCGCAGCGGTCGATGGGCTTGAAGTTCCGCGACGCCGAGATCCCTACGTCCGCCGACTTCGCGGAAGCATCGAACCGGCTTGGCCTTGCGGCGATTCGATTGACGCCCGCGGTCTGAAGACACCCCACAGCCCGACGCCGATGCCCACCACCGCGCCGCCGAGCCCGATGACCTGCTGGGAGCGCCTCATCTGGTGGTGAGCGCTCAGTCCGCCGAGCAGATCTGCCGCGTCGGCCCCGCCCGACGCCAGGAACCACCCGCGGGTGTCGCGACCACGCAGCGCCGCGGCCGTGAGAAGTCCACCGATGAGCGCGTCGCGGTAGCCCATCGAGTACAGAAGTAGCCGCGCTCCGCCCACCGGCTCCTCGGGATCGCCCCAAAGGCGGTTCGCGCGAAGGGGGTCGACGAGGAACGAGATTCCCGAGGCCAGGCGGATGCCTCCGACGGCAAGCGCGGCACGATCGATCGACATGATCGGAGCCTAGGGCCTCGCCTGCCGCCCACGGCTGGATTCGGTCGGTACCGCCGCCACCCCTTAGCGCGGTGGAGTCGGCTGCCCTGATCCGATCTCGACTCCTCGCGTGTTGAGGGCGTCGTTCACCGCCTTGCGGATCATCTCGATCAGCGCGGGGTTGTCGGTTCCGGCGAGCGTCAGCTCACTTCGCGCCGCCATCTGCTCGGCGACGGCCTTCGCGACGTCCGCCGCGCGTTCCTCGTCGGCCTCGTACGCCGCGGCGAACAAGCCAAGCACGCCACCGACGATGGCGACGGCGACGCTGCCGACCGCGAAGATCGTCTGCGGACTGGCCCGCAACAGTCCGGCGAGACTCTGCTTTCCAGCATCGGCGACGTCGAACTTCACGATGTCCACGTTGGCCAGCCCGCCATGCAGCTTGGGGCCGGGCGCGCCGTCGACGATCATGCTGGCGTAGACCAGCGAGCCGCACTTGAACATCTGCCTCGGCACCACGACGTGATCGTCACCGGGCGAGCCGGTGCAGAGCAGGCTGGTCTCACCCGAGGTGGGAGCCGTGGCCAGTGGCACTCCCAGCGACAGCGTCAGTGCGCTCTCCTCGTCGAAGGCATTCGACGTGATGTCCGTGTTGCCGACGGGCTGAAGCCAGAGCCGAACTTCGTGAGGCTCGGCAACGGGCTTGTCGTCGATGGTGATCTTCGCCGTGCTGCCGGGCGCGAAGATCCGCTCGACGACGACGTCGTAGCGCAGTTGCGTCCGTCGGCGGCTCGCGCGAACGAAGTAGAAGCCAAGACCGATCGCGATGACCGCTACCCCGATCGCGACGAACGCCACGTACATCACGGCTGCCGATCCTACGGCGACCTCTCGACGTCCTACGTCGTTACGCCGAAGTGCCCGAACAAGTCGTCGGCAGGCCACTTGCCTGCGTCGCGAATCGCGTGCAGTTCGTGTGACACCCAGGCCAATTGCGTCCCGTCGAATCCGTCACCGTTGGTGTTCGTCGCCATCAGGACCCCGAACGCCATTCCGTCCTCCATGACCCCCGACATCGATTCGGCTCCACCGGTGCCGCCGTTGTGGGCGATGTAACCGTGGCCGTCGACCGGCAACCGGTTCCAGCCGCGCAGGTTGGTGCCGTTGGTGCCCGGCAGGCTCGACCACTGCGGCTTGAAGCCCCACATCTTGGCCAGCCCCTCCGGCGTCATCAACACCGGACCCTCCGGGCGGACGAACGACGAGCAGAAGCGGGTGATGTCGATGATCGACATGGCAAGTGCCCCATGGGCTTCGAATGTGTGCCCGTTGCCCTCGTACGGCGGATACACCAGCGGCCGCGGCGCACCGGGTGCGGGATTGACGTGTGCCCAGGCGTCGATGGGCACCGGTCGCGCCAAGTGGTAGAGCAGCTCGTTGTTCTCGCCGGGGACGACGCTGCCCACCTGGACGCGCTGAGCTGGTACGCCCAGCGGTCCGAAGACGTTGTCGCGCAGCCATTTCAAGTAGGGCATGCCCGTGACGGCTTCGAGCACGCGACCGAGCACGACGAACGCCATGTTCGCATACGCGCACACCTCCCCCGGCTTGGTCGATCCGTCGAAGACGTCGGCGTCGCGCTGCGCCATGTAGGACATCGACTGCGCGGGCGTGATCGGATGGTGCACCGTCGTGCCGGGAATCGTTGCCTTGATGAGCGCGTCGATCTCGGGATCGCTCTGGTTGGCGCCGAGGGGCCCGAAGCCGCTGACCATGCTGAGCAGATGGTCCAGGGTCAACTCGTGGAAGCGCGGATCCGTCGGCGCCTGGCCGGTGAAGTCCTTCCACGGCGTCGAAGACGCCTCGAGGATGTCGTACACCTTGGTGTTCACCCCGTGCGCCGCGAAGGCCGGGTGCTGGTTCTGGACGAGCATCATGATCGCGGTCGCAGTGATCGCCTTCGTGGTGGAGCCGATCTCGCACAGATCGGTGGCGTGGGCCGTCGGGAAGTCGTCCTCGGCCCACGTATAGGCACGGCCGTAACCGAGGCGGCCCTGATCCGCTGCGGCGAACTGCATCACGCGGATGCCGCGCTGCGTCATGAAGTCCCTGATGTAGTCGTCGATATTCTTGAACGGATTCTGCGCGCCGGCGTGAAATGGGCTCGCGGACTTGCGAAACGTCCATTCGGGGAGCTTGGCGTCCGGCTTGGCGAACACGATGTCGTAGATGCGGCCGTCGCCAACGCCCGCACCGCTGATCTTCAACGGCACCAGGCCCTGCTTCGCCGCCTGGCCCACCTTGTCGAACGCATCGCTGCGATTCAGGCCGAACGTGTGGACCTGATCGATCGCGGGGTCGTCCCACAGCATGATCCGCTGCGGCGGATCGGCAAGCAGGAACGTGTTGAACAGCCGGGTGCGGTGTTTACGCATGGTCTGGACGGCGTCGTGCAGTCGGTCTTGGCGATCGGTCTCGAACCACTGCAGCGGTGCCCGCTGAGGGTCGCTGGGAATCCACAGCGCCCGGACATAGGTGTCGCTACCTTCGCGCACGGCGATCAGACCGGCGCACGAGAAGCCGGCTCGCATCTGCTCGCCCGCTTCCCCATCGTCGGCGAGCAGGTCACCGGAGTCGAACCACAGCTTCTTCCAGTGGCCGACGACCGACGGCTGACTGCCTGGCTCGAAGACGACCAGGACGCGGCAGTTCTTCCGCGAATCCCCCGCCCCGGTCACCATCGTCGGGTGCGTGCCCC